>JAIERK010000130.1 GCA_019746975.1 Candidatus Obscuribacterales bacterium | reverse complement strand
TAACTAACTAACTAACTAACTAACTAACTAACTAACTAACTAACTAACTAACTAACTAACTAACTAACTAACTAACGAACGAACGCATGCTTGGACTATCCGAATCCGTTTTTAATCTTTGTCGCCGCTTTGGTCAGGGAATGGTTAGGTTTCGATATTAGACTTCCTGCACTGAATTATCACGCCGTTCATCCCTTACCACGCAAGCTCAGTACGTTAAGAGGCTCCCACGATGACCATAGCCAACCAACCGCCTGAAAATTTGACTACTACGCAAACCGATCGACAGAGAACTCCTGACTCGACGCTCTACTCAAGCATGGCTGAAGGGGCAAGCCGGGCGATGGCGAGTGAGGTTTATTGCCACCTGTTGAACAACCACGGCGATAACGATGACAATGAAGACGATAATGAAAATGACGACTCAGATGAAGACTCTGGCGAACGAGCGGAGGGTAACCCTGCCCGGTCACAAACAGAGCTGACTTCATTACAAGATGACGGAAGTACGCTTGTCGCAGATTCACTGCATCAATTTAGAATGCAAGCGGAGCTTTTGGGTCTTCCGATTTCTGATCCAGTCACAGCCGAAGCGTTATTTTGCGGCAGTCCATACTCGTCTTCGTTGATAGGCGGTGTTGAGCATCCAGAACATCTGGCATCTTGGTTCGCAAACAGCATGGATTGGTTCTCCAATCTATCAACCAATGGAGAATCAGCCGGCACGCCAGTAGCCACCGACAACACTCGCGTAACCAGCACCACCAGCGTGCCTACTGCTCTCTCACTTTCAACCAGTGTGACGGACGGTCGCGTCAATTTAGAACAACGCGCTGACGTGGGATCTGGCGCCGGCAGCACTCCCGTCGACCGTACCAACCTTGGCTTTACTCCGCGCTGGGAGCCAGGCAATCTCACCGATTTTCAAAGAGCTAGAGGCGACCGGCGCGGGCCGTTGTCTTCCGAAGTCAACGACAACAATCTGCCAGAACGAGAGCGACAGGCGAGAACTGATTTGACTCGGTTCATGGAAACAGCACCCGCAGAAGTGCGACAACAGTACAACGAAGATCTGGCTACATTCATGGCCAGGACAGACCTCACTCAAGCGCAGAAAGTTGCAGTCCTGGAAAACATGGCTGCCATGGCAGAACGCCGATTCGATCCGAACAACGCAATGCGCTCCGATATGTCGAGAGAAAATCTCCAGCTTGCCATTGCCGGCGGTGTCAACGACGTCTCTAGTCCGAGGGACATAGACCAGGGTAATCGCGGTACTTGCAACTATGCTGTCCTCCAGGAAGGTTCAAGCACGCTCGATCCAGTACGCTATACGGCTCAACTCAGAGAAGTCGCATTGCACGGAACCTACACAGGCAATGACGGTTTCCGCGCGGTGGTTCCACCGGCTTTCTTCACACCGCACGCAGACGCACGAGGCGCGCAGAATCGTGACGGCGTCCGGAACTTCTCAGGCCAGCTTCTTCAAGGCGGAGGTTTGAACCATCTCTGGCAACAAAGAGGTCAATATTACACTGATTCAGACGCTCAAAGAGAAAACCGCTTCGCATTCGTACCCGGAGCAGCGAATCCATTCTCCGGTCGATTCATCGGCACAGGCACCAATGTCGGTGCCAACGAAGTAGCCTTCATGGGAAGACAATTCGGTCTCACCGGACAGTTCATGCTCACTCAAGAACAGTGGCTTACACCTGGTGCACCGCTAGACCCAGCAATTCGCGTAGTCAGAAATCAACAGGATCTTTTAGATGCGATGCAAGGGCGCCGCTGGAATGTCATCTCCACGCACTCAGCCGATCGTTATTTCACAGGCTCCGACGGTATGGGAGGGCGCGGCGGTGGTCACGTAGTCAGCGCATGGATCCAGACCGGAGCCGATGGAAGACCAGTCATGGACGCGAACGGACGCCCACGACTGTTCACGTCAAATCAATGGGGACGCAACTTCGATCGCGCTGGCTCTGTTGACGAAGTCTGGCAAGCGATGGCGTTCGACGACCCCTCACGCCATGGTGGTAATGCCACACCAAGCCAAGCCTGGACGGACTACGACCGCAACAACCCGAATGCCACAAGAGGAGGCGGGCTGGTCACGCCGGAAGAGCAGCGTCGAGGAAATCAGCCGCCCGACGAAGGACGTGAGGATCGAAATAGACAACAACAAGAACGCAGAAGCGAAGAACAGAGCGAACAACGAGAAGCACTCGCTCGCCTGTCTGCATGGAGCGCCCGTCGAGCCGAAGCGGCTTCTCGCGGACCGGAATTTTTAGAGCGCTTCTTGAGCAACAATCCCCAACCCAGAATGCCTAATCATCACGCTTAGTCAAAACTCAGGTATAGTTTAAGCGATTAAACCTGAGGAGATTTTGATGGAAGGCAAGAGAGTTCTTCTTACCGGAGCCACAGCCGGTATCGGTGAAGTAGCGGCAATTAGGCTTTCGGCCATGGGCTACGATGTGGTGATTGTCGGCAGAAATGAGCAGCGCTGCAAGAACACTCTGCAAAAGATGAAGGCCACACAAGGGCAAGGCGACCTTTCCTATCTGGTGGCAGATCTCTCTTCGCGAGAAGAAGTCCTAAAACTTGCTAGAGCATACAAAGAAAAGTTCGATCGCCTGGACATATTGATTAATAACGCCGGCGCCGTGTTTTTCGACGATCGTCGGAGCGTTGATGGAATCGAGATGACCTGGGCGCTTAATCACTTTGGTTACTTTTGGCTGACCAACGAGCTATTAGAACTCATACGAAAAAACGCTCCAGCGCGCATCATCAACGTTTCATCCGACGCACACCACCGATCTCGGCTAAGTGCCGAAAGATGCATCGACAAGAGCAACAAAGTGCCCTACTTTACATACGGCAACTCGAAATTAGCCAACTTGCTCTTCACCACTGAGTTGGCGCGACGGCTGGAAGGGTCAGGAGTGACAGTCAACGCGCTTCATCCAGGTATGGTGGCAACCAACTTCGGCGCCAACAATGGAATTCCCGGTCGTGTGTTCAACCTGGTGACTGGAATCTTCTCGATCACATGCGAAGAAGGAGCAAAGACAATTCTCTACCTGGCTACCAGTACGGACGTCGAGTCTATCACAGGCAAGTACTTTTACAAGGAACGCCAGTCGAACCCGTCCACGATTTCGCTTGACGAGTTTTTGGCAAAACGTTTATGGCGAAAAAGCGAAGAAGAAACAATCGCTATAGATAGAGCACGATCGGTAAGCGTCTGACGTGTCCGTTCAAACCCGAAAAGACTCCACCGCCAACTCGGTTCGTTCAACCTCGTGTAAAACTCCGAGCGCCAACTCGAATCGAGCAAGCTCGGGAAAACGGATCTGCAGTAATCGCTCACTGGGACCGCCGACATCTCGCCGGCACATAGCGCCGGTTCGAAGCGTTCCAGCCTCGTGAAAACTAACCTCGACGCTTGAGAATCTCGACAGTATCGTTGATTTTGATGGTGCCATTGTTGAGATGAATTGCGTTTTGTCCGAACATGACCTGCTTGCCTTCGCGCCTAAATGAGGCCAGAGTTTTCAACGGCTCTTTTCCGGCTACTGCAAGGGATTGGTCGATAGTCGTAATGACGCAACGCGAACAAGGTGAATCCATCTCGAAGACAATGTCGCCGATTCGAATCGATAGCCATTGATCTTCTTCAAACGGTTGCGCACCGTCGACGACGATATTCGGGCGAAAACGGTTCATAGGCAAGGCTTCCTCCAAGCGGCTGTTCAGATCCGCAAGAGAGGCGGTGGAGATAACCAGCAAGGGAAATCCATCTTGAAACGATACCTGCGATGGAGTCGCCGACTCTGATTCAGAGCGAACCTTCCGCACCTCTTGCTCGTACATTCTGACCAAGTGGGCCGGCGTCTCCAGAAAACGGCTCAACCATTCTGAGGCAGGATGGCCTTGATCGACAGCTGTGCAAGTGTCATTCCAAACAGTGACCCGACACTTGCATCGGTCATCATCGTCCGTCAGAGCAGCGGACTCCAGCACCACTAGCGATGGCATACCCGGACCTTCCAAATGCAATCCTCTCTCATGATCGCCACCAACCACAGTGGCTTTAATCAATGCCATTTTGGCAATTTCTCGTTGCGTGATAAACTTTCCATCGTCGTCTACGACGAGCCAACCGCGGTCGTCTTTGATGCCACGGTCTACGATCTGCGCGGCGTCAATATCGATTCCCGCGCACGACTTGACCGGGTAATAGTGAAGAGAGCTGACAGTGAGTTTTGGGTCAGTCATCGAATTCTTGCTCCAAAGAGTCTTTCTCGGTTGTAAAAATAGCCTCGTTTTCCCTCAAGATTCTCTTGTCGACGTGTGTGCTCCTGGCCGAGGCAAGTTTCTTCCGTATCTCGGGAGAAGGGTTCTCCAGGAGTCGCGCATTAGACAGACGAATATTATTTCGAGATTCGATGCGCTGATTGAGAACAGTAATCACCACCCAACGCACAAGCGGAACCCCGAGGAACAAAGTAGCGTAGATAACGAGCGCAAAGATCAAAGGGGCTAGACCGACAAGCTCGCTTCCCGCGCGAGCGAAGACACCAAGCTGACCGAGCAAGAACCAGCTACCGATGAGGTTGAACCCGGCGAGCACGTAAACCCAAATAAGTTGTCCCGAGGGCACGTTGGAAAACTTCCATGTCCATTCACTCAGGTACGTCGGTAGTGTAGATAGCTTGCTTTCGTGCGCGGTGATCTGCATGGAGGGGAAAAGATAAATGATGTCACCACCTTCAGTGACCTCTGGTCGACCGTCGAATCTCACTAGTACAGGCAGTACGCTATCCTCATTACCTGGCAAACCTCCTGTGTAAGGAGCGAGTTGCTCAGCCGTAACGACGCCTTTGTTGCGCTGAATTACTTCGGCTATCATCACCCACTTTCGCTCTTCTAAATTAAGGTTCGGATTACCATCACCGAAGAGAAATGAAAAACAGTTGAAGAAAAAATTGCTCTTCTGAGTCGTTCTTACAGTGGGTCGATCGTAACGATAACCCTGTCGATCGTATTGGGGATAGCCGAAAAGAATATCACGCAAAATCAGGTAGTCGAACAACGACAGATGAGGAAAGAATCCGCCACGAAAACCGCCGCCGTCGTACCGGTCATCATCATCATCGCGGCCGCTCTGCGAGTAATACATGATGAGTAGAAATAGAAGTACGAGAATGATGATCGTGCTCAAGATCAGCATTATCCCGAATGATATACGCAGGATGAAAAAACCGACTGAGAAAACGTTTGCCCAGATACGTTCCAAAACCCGCTTGATTCCCTGCGCTAGATAATGAGACTGAAAGCCCGGTGCGAAACTGTAGGCAATGTCACCCTGCTTGCTCACCTCCATATGCCCCTGCGTCTCGGAGGCGATCTCATTCAATGTCATGGTTACGGGAAGTATGGCCAGACCAGTTTTGGTGGCAACATCTGCAGGCGTAACTCGCCGACCAAGCGAGTCGATCGCTTTGAGCACTATCTGCTTTTCTTTTGTTTGAGTTGGTGCCATATGCCTGACGGGTTGTTTAGTGACCGCCACCGAGAGCGGCAGCGGCCGTTATCATTGCGATTATTGCACACACGAGTGACTCGCCTGCCACTGCTCCAGATGCCACTGGAATGATATAGAGGTTACCTGTTCGCTTTGAGACCCGGGTCCAGATCATCGCAATTAACGCTCCTACAAAGAATGCTAGCGAATTTGCAAACGGAACGACCCAGGAGAGCCCCAAACCCATTGAAGATGGAAGAAATTTCTTAATCTTTGGAGGAGCGTACAGTTCGAGAACCGACAAGACAATTCCGATAGTAGCACCCACGAGAAGCCCTATGCGTGCGGTCTCGGGCAGATAATCGATTCCTTTCACGAGGGCTTCGGCTACTGCTCTCCACATGTTGGCGGCTGGTGGATTGAATTTCTCCAGCGCTTCCTTGGTAGGCACCATCAAGTACCAGGCCGGGACGATAGCCAGACTTCCGAAGAACACACCTATAAATTGAGCGATAAACTGTTTTCTAGCGTTGGCCCCAAGCAGGTAACCGCTCTTAAGATCGGTGAGTAGATCGGCAGAACTGCTGGCGATGTTGGCCGTGACGCTCGCCGCCATCAGGTTGGTCGTGATGTTGGACGGAGCGAGGATCGCATAAGTGAGCTGTGTGATCTTGCCCATCGGGCCAATCGGTGTAATGTCGGTCTCTCCGGTGGCGCGGCAGGCGACCAGGGCGAGGAAAAAGCTCATCACGATAGACAGAATACCGAGCGGAATTGAAATCGAAAAGGCGAGGTATTGCAGCGCTACCATCATGATCGCCAGTGGAACGATTCCCCACAGCAGCCAGTGACCAGGCACTTCGATGCGAGCCAGTGGATCTTCCTTCCCACCCTTGGACGCCATGCTCGCCGAAGAGAATGCCTTGACTATGGTCTTCCACTGAAGAGCAAAGGACGTCAAACCGGAGGCGACAAGAAGCGCGGTACCCGGCCAGAGCGCCCAGCTCTTAATCAGCTTGCTGGGCTCAGGGATCTGACCCAGGTTGACCATCTGCGGTCCGAAATAGAGGTAGAGCAGGCATGCACCCAAAAGCATAGAGAGGGAAACGCGCATCCCAACAATCATGCCGGCGCCTACCAACAGAGCGCTAGGCTCGAATCCGAAAGCCGGCATTTTGCCGACATCGACGCCCGCGACTTTTAGATCGAACGTAATCAATTCAGGTAGCTTGAGCTTCATCGCCATCTGCCAGGCGAACTCTCCCTTGCCGAGAAATCCGGTAATCGCGCCGAAGGCAAGCGCGCCCACGAGAGAATAGGCCTGACTAATAGCCTCTTTACTCTGACCATAAAGACTCTTCAGTGTTTCAGCCGCCGCAACACCGCTTGGGAAAGTCAATCTTTCTCGATTGATCATTTGCCGCTTCATTGGAACAGCAAGAAACACACCAAGAGATGCTGATACCAGAGTCCACGGCAAGACTACCTGCCACCCCATATGCTGCCCAGTGATAAGGAGAAGCGCACCAAGTGCGGTACCAATCGTAGCGCCGGTAGAGTATCCGGCGGCTGATGCCGCCGACTGCATGCAATTGTTTTCCAAAATGCTCATGGGAGTCAGGACTGGGACTACCATACGAATAGTTCGCCAGATAACGTACGAGAGAACGCATGCAGTGATTGCAACACCGAATGACCAGCCCACCTTCAGCGTCGTGTAGAGGTTCGAGACCGACATCAAGGCACCGAGGATGCCGCCCATGAGTATGGCCCGCAGCGTGAGCTGGGGCACATGATCACCCTGGTAGACATGGTTCAACCAGTGCAGTTGTCGTTTTTCGAATTCTTCATCGGAAGGCAATCCCGGAGGACCATGCAAGTCGAACTCCGGCTCCTCGCCTCTGACCTCTAGATGAGGTTGTTCTGAAGAAGAACTAGCGCCACCTGCACCATTTTCATTTACTTCTTTGTCAGTCATCGCCCTATGTTTTCAACATGCAGAAACTGTCCGTCTCAAATCCGCGCAAGGCAGCTGCGCTTGCCACGCGCGATATGGCGAGTTGGAAGGCAGCGGTTCTGAAACAGCAGTTGCTCGACTTCGCGATAGAACGCAATTCACGATAAGCATCCAACATCGCAGCCTTCAACTCAGCGTTGACCCTATCCAGCCGCCAGCGGAACTGTTGAATGTTTTGCACCCACTCAAAATAACTGACTACGACACCGCCGGCATTCACGAAAATATCCGGAAGCAGGATTTTACCCTCTTTGAGGAAGTATTCATCAGCTTCGGGAGTGGTCGGGGCATTGGCCGCTTCGATGATGTATTTAGCTTTAATGTCCTTGGCGTTGTCACCGGTCAGAACCCCGCCAAGCGCCGCCGGGATCAAAACATCGCAATCGACGGCGAGTAAGAGATCTCTCTGTAGCGCTTCAGCACCGCCGAAGCCGACAATTGTTCCAGACGCCTGAGTATGGAGCATCAATTTAGGTATATCGAGACCGTTGCGATTGGCGATGGCGCCTCCTGCATCGGAGACGGCAACTACCTTGCCTCCTGCGTCGTGGATGAATCGCGCCACAAAGGAGCCCACGTTGCCAAACCCCTGGATTGCGAAGGTGAGATCGGATAGATTCTTCTTCTCGTCCTGCATCAGCGCTTCGATGGCGAAGAACACACCTTGTCCGGTGGCTGCTTCTCTGCCTTCAGAACCACCTAATTCCAGCGGTTTACCTGTCACCACCGCTGGTGTCCAGCCGTGATACTTGGAGTATTGATCGACGATCCAGGCCATCGTCTGGGCGTTGGTGCCCATGTCAGGGGCGGGGATATCGAGCTGCGGACCGATAATATCGTGAATCTCATCGACAAAGGCACGCGTAATTCGCTGAAGCTCCTGATGCGAAAGTTTATTAGGATCGCACGTGATGCCGCCCTTGGCACCGCCATAAGGGATATTGACCACGGCGGTTTTCCAGGTCATGAGCGATGCCAGTGAGTTGACTTCGTCAAAGTCCACTTCCGGGTGGAAACGCAAACCTCCTTTCATTGGACCGCGCGATGCATCATGCTGCACGCGAAATCCACGATATGTCGCTACTTCGCCGTTGTCGAGTTCGACGATACACTCGACCTTGACCTCGCGCTTGGGCAGCATGAGAATACGCTCGAGCTGACCTTGCATATGGAGGACTTTAGCGGCTTTTTGAAAGTAATAGTTGGTTGATTCTGACGCTTTCATAATGCCTGACTGTCTAGATGGAATCGTCAATAGGTTATCACCTTGACGGCTTCTTATCATTCACAAGTTCAGGTATAGCATTTTTATATCCAACAGATAACACTTGCCAAGCCAGCGCTTCTACCAATTTAGTTTCATACCGGAGTATTTAATCAGGGAAAGTTCAGGAAACTTCTGGTACTTGTACTGATCAATATCTACGTTATCGCGCCTTGCTGCGTCCTTTAGCTTATCTTCATAGGCACCGATGTCGCCGAGCTGATGAAGAGCATACGCCCAGAATCCACAGCCTGACTCACGGCATGAATTCTTGTAGAGGCCCGACATTACCGAGCACAGCTTTTTAAATTCCGCTCGTGCTCTTTCAGCATCGCCCATTTGCTCAAAAATCAATCCTCTGAGAAACAATGAATACGGTTGATAGTCCCAGATTCTCACGGTTGCTTCCGTGTATTTTAGCGCTCGGTCATATTGCTTGGCTCGACATAAGCTGCTGATCCTATAGAAATAAGAGTCATTGGAGAACGATGGATCAATTTCGAGGGACTTCTCATAGTGGCGTATGGCCCCGTCGAGGTCACCACGCACAGTAGCGATTATTCCCAACCAGCCAAGTGCGTATCGTTCTTGCGACGAGTCGTGCTCAGAAATTGAGCGAATATCTGCTTCGGCTTTATCGACTTGACCAATCTCTAGATAGAGCTTAGCTCGCTGAACACGAGAACGATAATTGAATACAACTTCTCTCTTGATCTTTTCACTCACAGTCTCGATCGCATCAGCGATTCTGCCGTTGTTCTCTTGAATCGGAATTATCCTGTCGAGTGAAGAATTGAGCAGATGCCGATCACAACTTTTCTTGTGGTGGACCGAATCGCTCAGTCGATAAAGTGCAATTGCAAGATCCGGATAGACTTTCTCTGCTCTTGAGGCAGGAGACTCAAACAAGGAGAAGTTACTAAACTGGATTAGAAGAGCGCACGATGCGACGTATACGACCCACCCGCCGAGACGACTACAGACAAACGGAAAACTTGCTCTTTTTTGCTGTTTGGCTGAACCAGGCAGCGCAAGTATTACGGCACCCAAGAGTACGACCAGACAGTTTTGAAAGATACTAGCAAAAAAATCAATAGCAAGAAGCAAGTCCGGCAGTCGGACAAGCGACGATTTGTAACTGCTGTCGATGCAGGCCGAAATCAAGGACGTCAACGCAAGTAATGCCCCACCAATAACAATCGCCAGATGTAGCCATTGCTGCGTCGTCCCTTGTCCGTTCTTGAACCGACGCTTCAACTGGAAAATTGCGAAGCCCATAGCAATCATAACGACTGCCCAAAGACCGATGAAAAATTCTTCGGGACGACTTACAGCGCTTTGCAAAAAATCGTTTCCGAGCGAACTAGCGACAAATAGAATTAAGAGCAACAGGAGCAAAATACTAACAAAGGATTCCATCGGTACCGAGCTCTTAATCCGGATTCGGTACGGAACCATTCTGCCATTCTTTACGAGCTCTAACTCCTTGAGCAAATCCGTTGCGTGTTGGTATCTATTCTCAGGCTTTTTCTCGAGACAAGTGAATGCAATTCGCTGAAGCATCATCAGTGTGTGTGGACTCCGACTGACGATACCAAAGGGCTTCGGGTCCTCGTGGACGTGACCGACGATTTGCTGAACTACCGTAGCACTCTCAAAAGGAGGCCTGCCCGCAATCATTGCATACATCAAACAACCAATGCTGTAGATATCGGAACGCTGATCGGTAGCATAACTCAGGCACTGTTCAGGGCTCATATACTGGGGACTTCCAAAGATTTCCCCGGTCCGCGTCAGGTCACGAGTTTCTCTCGATACTGCCGGCAGTACCATCGAGATGCCGAAGTCTAACAGCTTTGCAATTTCTCCAGACTCGGTTTTACAGACGATGATGTTCGTGGGTTTGATGTCCCGATGAACAATCTCTTGGCGGTGTGCACACTGCAAGCCCTCCACGATTTGAATCAACAGATCAATGCTTCTGGATGGATCGAGACGTCCCTCATCCTTAATAATCTTGTCTAGATTCTGACCATCTAGATACTCCATGACCATGTAAGGCTTACCACAGACCGTCCGTCCATGACCGTACACCGATACCAAGTTTGGATGGTCTAATAGACCTGCCGCTTCGACTTCCTGCTCGAATCGTTTTTGCGCAACAACGTCTTGGGCTAAAGCACCAGATATCACCTTAATAGCAAAAACCGCACCAGATCTATTCTCACGAACTTTGTAGACGCAACCCATGCCACCACTGCCGATGAACTCAATGATCTCGTACGCCTTGCCGAAATCTGGTGCTTCTTCTATTGATGCAGGTAAGGGAGAGAGACCTTGCCTGCTTTTGCAATCAGGGTTTCCGTCTGGAGTGTCCCCAAGAGTTGCGAACTGATGCTGTCCGAGACTCACTTCATCAGTCGCATACCGACTGCCTGCGGACAGAGCGTCACGACTAGACTTAATCTCGACGATTTCCGCCGAGAGCACATTGTTTTTCATATCAAAAACTCCAATCGGCGACCTAAGTCAATTGAATCATTTGCCAATTGGATCTCGATACCGGGTTTTCCCCGCAAAACCGGCTTGCTGACTAGCGAAACTGAATTTCAACGGTGAAAATGCAATGAGAAATGCCAGGGATGCCATGCTGATACCAGCAAATGCACGACACGAAAAATGCAAAATCAAAGGTCATTTTGATTATGCCTTTAAGCGCATATTTTTAGGCTGAAATTTATGCTTTCAAGGATACAATTCGGCTGTTTATGCCTTGAAAAGTATATTTTTAGGCATTTTTCCATGCCTTTATTTAAAGGCATTGTTCTGCTGCATTAGTTGGATGGCGGTCCGAGGAAATTTGTCCGAAGTAATTCAGTCAGAAGTAATTGGGTCAGAGGCAACTCCGTCCGAAGCGGGCTAAAACTCGCCTTCATCTGAAGCAAACTCACTTCAAGCATATTCGCCTTAAAAGAAGCTCCGTCGACGCACCATTGCAGCCTGTGGGCCTGCCAAACAGGTGATCTATTCGTTGGTGACTGGCGGGTTGCTCTCGGCTTTCGGTTTTGCTTTGAAGAACATTAGCAATCTAGTCCACCACAATCTCAATGTGATGAGCGCCCCAAGGATGGCTGCGCTGATGCAATGAAACAGGAAGGCTCCAGTGCTCGGATCCAAGTAAGCTTCGGCGGGCGATTCGCATACCACGCCCCACGCGAAGATAATGAACAAAAATTGGAACAGGAAGGAGACTGGTTTCATTCGAGCTTGTCCTGTTTGGGTTGGCTAGTAAGTTGCTTACACATAAACTGGTTATGCCCACTAATTAGGGCAGCCATTCAAATAGTGTCCGATTGTGAACTGGTTGCTTTATTTTCTCATGAGATAGAGGCTGCGCTGGCTATCCGCGACCGCCACCTTCTGGTCGATTACGAAGCGGCGCTGAAATGCCTGTTCGAAGGTCGACTCGTTGTAGTCGGGAAAAACATCCTGGCGCCCTTGCAAAAGCTCGATCACTTGAGGGTCTGATTTCGGCACGAACTCGATTATAAGGCTATTTGCAATCTGGCTCATGTAGGTAGCAATAGACTCGAGAGGGACGTTGTTACCGATTGCCAGGTGATGTATCAACGCAAGTGCCATAGCCGTATCGAACGACGCGCGTTCCGAAAACGATAATCTTTCGCGATTGGCCCAGCCAATACTCGGTGCTGGAGCCGAAAGGTCGACGACTAGCGGAAGCAAACTCTCCTCATTGTTCGTCTTGGCTTTGAGGTAATTCGCTTCCACTGTCATGCCGTCCATATCCGTCGCGACAGTCAAGCAGCCTCGTTGTGACGCAAGGCGACTCAACTCGCCATTATTTGCACCGAGATCGACAAGTCTTTTCGGCTCTAAAACAGTCAAGAACCGCGACACTGCCTCACGCTTTGCCGAGAAAGCCGTATCAGAATAGTTGTGTTCCTTGTAGTAACTTCGCCAAAAACTATCGTAATCCTTCAATCGCAGCGATTTAACTGTGCTTTCCAGGCTATCGACTATCCCGAGAAGCGCATCCCTACTAAGTCTTAGCTCAGCAATGTTGGGGGAGGCATCCTGCTTCGCATATTTTTTCTGAAACTTCGATTGCATGAATACATGTGTCAGCACGCCGAGATCGAGCATGGCCTTCTTCGGAAGAAGATTGGCGGCCAGGTCCAGCGGCACTCCGTCAATGTAGTTTTGAGTCAACTGATTAAGGCGACTGTCGGTATACGCCATCAGGGCAAGCGGCGCAAGAAAGTGCTGGCAGAACTGTCGGTAAGCCACCCAGGGCGTGCCTTCCACATATGTTTCGAAGGACAGGGTATCGATCAAGAGCGGCTTTCCTTTGAAAAACTGGATATTGAACGCGCTGGCATCCTTGAGCACCATTCCGAATTCAAGGGCGGACCGCTGAAGAGCAAGAGTCAATAATGCAGCGTCCTTCAGTTGACTGAAGCACCATTCGTAAGGATAAGAGATGAAGGGAATCTGCTCGGGACGAAGGATCTTGTAGCAGGACTCACTCCACGAGGGCGCCCGAAGGCTTTCAATCTCTTCGTGTTGCAGCAGTAAATGTTTTGCAGTCAGCGAGGCATAGAGACCCGACCCGAGGAGTAAGTCGTAATTATGGCGATAACTCTCGTTGACCTGACGGAGGACAACACCATCCTTGGTAAAAACAAACCCACTTGGATCGCGAAAGGATGATTGTTGAATTGACTGCATGTTGGGCATTCGCCTAGGACTTGGGCTTGGGTTTGACTAAGGATACCACTTTTCCCCACCACACGCGCACGGTAGCCAGCATAGCAAGGCCGGTACCAATCAAGAGTTGGAAGAGGAAACTACCTGTTCCCGGATCGATGTAGGCGTGGGCGGGCTGTGCCGAGATGACCAACCCGGCGACGACCAACCAAGCCATCAGCTCAAACCCCTGTATGCGCGCCTTAATCATACATTTGCCCACCAACCGAGAGCCACTAACGATATATTCCCAGTTTACTCGCCATCACAACGCGAAGGAATCATTACGATACACCTCGACGCCGTCTACAACGGTCCAGAGCACTTTTGTGTCGTGAATTTTCTCAGTCGGAATCTCGAACAAGTTTTGATCCAATACGATAAAATCGGCCGCTTTTCCAGCCTCCAGACTGCCTGTTCTATCGTCCTGATGCTGGATGTATGCACCGTTGATCGTATAGGCGGCAAGCATCGTCGAGAGGTCTACCAGCTGGTCCGGCAACCAAGCCGGGACTTTGGTGTTGCCGAGTTCGCGACGGCGGACAGCAACTTCAATCGCGTCGAAAGGATTGAGAGTCGTAACAGGCCAATCGCTGCCGGCTACTAGTACCGCCCCTGATGCCGCGAGATCGCCAATGGGATAAAGCGTCTTAGAACGCTCCTTGCCAAGATATGGCTCTGTAAGCTCCTTGATGTAGGGGTCTTGCTGCGCCCAGAAAGCTTGCACGTTTGGACTGACCGACAGCTGACGAAAACGCGGAATGTCGGATCGATCCACCATTTCAAGATGAGCAATGTGGTGCCGGAGATCCGATGCCCCTTCTTTTTCCAGCGCGTTTTGAAATGCATCAAGACTGACTCTTACTGCACGATCGCCAATGGCGTGAATGTGAACTTGAACACCTTCTTTTGCAAGGCGCTGAACAACTTCTTTGATTTTCTCGGGTTCGAAAAGAAGCTTGCCGCTGTCACCATCGTGTCCATGATACGGTGACAACAAAGCCGCAGTGCAGGCCTCGATAACACCGTCTGCAAAGAGCTTGGCTGATGTGACGCGAACCCGCTTTCCTGAAAACTTGGTTCGTTTTAAAAGCAGTTCGTCGATTTGCTGATCCGCATTTTCCGCCTTGATTTCAGGAGCGCATGTGACCTTGACGTTGAGCTTGCCGCTTTCGTCATAAAGCTGATAGGTTCTCAACAGATTGTCATTGGTCCAGGCGTCCTGAATGGAAGTAATTCCATAACTATTAGCCAGTTTTTGCGCTCGTTCAAGACCCTGTACATATTCCTCTGGCTGACGCTCCGGTATTATATTCGACACCAACTTCATAGCTGATTCGCGCAGCGTTCCTGATGGTCGCCCGCTTTTATCGCGCTCTATACGCCCGCCATCCGGATCGGGAGTATCTTTGGAAATACCAGCCAGTTCGAGAGCCTTGCTGTTTGCCCAACCGGAATGATAATCCTGCGATTCGAAGAAAGCAGGCTTGGTGCCACAAAAGCGATCAAGATCGTGGCTCTGCGGATTGCCGTCTTTGAAAACAGGCAGGCTCCAACCACCACCACGAATCCAATTCTTGTCCGGATGACTTGCCACATAGTCTTTGATTTTGGACAATACAGCCTCCTTCGTCTTGCAGTCCAACAGACCGCACTTCGAAAGATCTACGCCACCATCGATGAGATGGACATGACTATCGTGCAAACCAGGCAAAACCATGCGACCTTTCAAATCGATCGTTCTGGTTTTCTCTCCACGAAAAGATGAGGCACCGTCCTCGGTGCCAACAAATACAATTTTTTCACCTTTGAGGACTAGCGTCCTCGCCCAAGAACGGCTAGCGTTCATAGTGTAGATAGCCGCGTTAGTAAGAATCAAATCAGCTTTTTCATCGCCGTAAGACATGGCTGGTTGATAAGCACCTGAGATTGCCAAAAGCATGCTGAATAATAGCAGTCTTTTGAGAAAAACTTTGTGCATTTCGAATGTCTGGGGATAGTCAGCGCGTGATCGGCGTCATTGATGGTGTCATTGACTTGAACATCAAGGCCGCCTGTTCAGGTGTTGTTACGCGATTCTTGGCATATTCTTTCACATGCTTAACTATAAAATCGACGCGTGCATGTGGCAACATTGCCGGAACTCGAACCACCTTTATATTGCGGCTCGAATAACATTGTTCTATTATCTGTCCGAGCTCTTTGGTGAACTCCAGATTCTCACGCCTGACTTCGTTGGCGTCGAAGAAGCTGAGTTCTTCGATAAGAAAGGCAAGATCATACTGAGTCGGATCGATCGTTGAAAAGGCAGGGGGCACAGGTAATTTGTCGTGAATAAAGTAAGCTTCGCCATCGAACGCGCCGCGATCCAAAAAAATCGGCACATCGAAATCAAGTATTGAAGCCTCTGCGGCGAGCTGCCTGCGAAGCACTTCAGATTGAAATCTTACGCGATCAACCCAGGGAAGATACTTTCCTTCTTTGATGATCTTGGTTGCAATCTCGTGAACCACACGATGACCCATGACCTCAAGCAGCGTAATGATAGTTGTTTTTCCAACTGAAGGGCCGCCAGTGATTACTATTCGCATTTATTACCGCCAACGCCAAAAATTTGATTACTGCAATATCCTAAGATGTAGTTTAGGACTCGGATTAGGCTGTCCCAACTGTATGCTGAGCGCCCAAGCAAATCAAGCTAAATTACTGCAATCTTGTGGGAGGATTCCCATTCCAAACGCAGCAACAGCGGATCAATGAGCACCACAACTGCAGCTTCGCACAGTGAATCGTAGAATTTTCGTGGAATTTTGCATTTCATTAGCGCCGCTTCACTTTGCAGCACCACTGCGTTCTACCTCATCTGGAAGGTCACTCGAACGCGCCAGAATTTCCTGCCGCAGTTGGGACATCATTTCTTTAGTCGCCTTCTCACCGGCTTCAATAGCGCGATAAGCATCGGACTCTTTCGTTGACAATAGTCTTATCCCATTGACATCTGGGCGAATCAAAACGTCGGCACTCGTGACCTGATCGCGATCCACTCTCGACAAGATCATGCTCACGACCCTGTTATAGACGCTTCCGATTTTCTTGAACTCGTTAAGATCGTTGTCGTTTAGACGCTCGTCGACATCTACTGCAATCACTATGTCTGCACCCATCGCTCTCACTTGTTCGACAGGAAGGTTGTTGATGATACCGCCGTCGACATAGAGATTGTTCTCAATTTCGACGGGCCTTCGAAGAACTGGTATCGCCGAACTTGCCTGGAGTGCTTTTCCTAAATCACCAGACTTTATTGCGTGTGCATTTCCATCCATCAAACTTGCAGCAACTGCACAGAAAGGAATTCTAAATTTCTCGATCTGATGATTATCGACACCAGCGGACTTATTGACGAAAGAAGCAAATTTGTTGCCCCGGTATAGACCGTCATAGTGATGATGTCCCAATGCATGCGGAACGAGAAAAACCGGGACCAGCGCGACGCGAAACCAGATCGGAACGGTGTAATAGGCTTTCATTAGCGTTTTTCTGGCGACCATGTTTTCAATATCGTCGAGCTTCACGCCGGCGCAATACAAGCCGCCAACGATTGCACCAATGCTGGTGCCGGCCACGCAGTCAACCGGAATACCCTCTTTCTCGAGAACCCGAAGAACGCCAACATGAGCGGCACCACGAGTTCCACCTCCGCCAAGGGCCAGTCCGATCTTAGGTCTCCGGACGCCGTCACGGACCAGTCGAGCCAGATCGACCTTCTCTTCTGCTATCGATTCGCTCTGGGTAGTCTCAAGCTTACCGGTGTCGGTCAGGGCCAGATATTGATTGGTCAAAACGGCACGGGGTGGGGGGACTAACTCCTTCGGCATCGTGAAGCCAGATGACGGAAGGCCCAGGACAAAAAGCCCAGACAGAGTTATCCCAATAAGCCGCTTATGGTACCTCATGCGGTATCACCACCAGTTTTTTTCGTCGCTCGATAAAAACGTCGCCGCTCGGCAGCATTGCGAAATCGTCACAATTGCCTCGCCGTAATTGTAACCCGCGCCCAAAGGCTTAATTCAAACGGCCGATAGCATTGATACGAGCGCCGAAGCATAGCTTCAAAACAGCCACAGGGGCAACGTTTCCCATACCCAATCACCTTAACATGTACCGTTTATTACTAAACAGAAAGCTATTCGACGATCGGACGTGTTATAACTTGAAGGCTTGGAACCACTTCAAGAACAGGAATCAGCTCGTCTCGGAGGCCCCCGACTTTGGATTTTGCACATGGTTCGGTTTTGTCTCTGACGCTGACTTTTGCCGCCTGGTTCTTTTTTTTCTTTTGCTATCAGGGCATGGGAATAACCCTTGGCTATCATCGGCTCCTCACCCACAAATCGTTTAAGGTGCCAGCCTGGTTGCGTTATCTGCTAGTCTCAGGCGGCTATCTCAATTTAATGGGTGGACCGGTCAACTGGGTGGGCGTTCACAGACTGCATCACCAGACCTCCGATACCGAAGGGGATCCACATTCACCTTTATTCGGGTTTAAACACTCACTGTACGAGTGGATGTTCACCATGGATGCGCGCCAGACACAATCAGAATTGCACAAACAGGTTCCAGACCTCCTCCAGGACAAGATTTTGTGCTGGTTCGGTATAGACCACTGTATTGAGCAGGCACATCTCTGTTTGGCCTTCAATATCCTTTATCGTTGCCTGATTCTACTTCTGTTCGGATACGTAGCATTATTCGCCAACCTGATAGCGAGCGTTATCGTCTTTTGGAGTCCGCAGCTCGTCAATGCGGTCTGCCACGTCGAGCGATTCGGTTACCGCCTCTTCGATACCAGAGACGAAAGCCGCAATGTCTGGTTCATTGCATTGCTCTCGCACGGCGAAGGTTGGCACAACAATCATCATGCAATCCCGCGCAGCGCCAGACACGGCATGATGTGGTGGGAATTCGATCCATCTTACGTCATGATCTGCATAATGGAAAAGCTAGGGCTAGCTACCGACGTCATCAGACCGACAGACGCAGCGATGAGACAAAAACGCAGTCAGGATCAGCCTACAAGAGAAGATGCTCTGGTCGGTGTGGCAGACTAACAATTAGGTTAGAATGACACTAGGCGACCGACACTTAAAAAATGAGCCACGGCGAATTTCAAGACGGAACGAAGGCGTTTGAAAAAACGAAAATAGTCGATCCGTTAATCGGCAAGACTCTTGACGGACGCTATGAAATTCAGTGCCTGCTTGGAATGGGCGGCATGGGGGCGGTGTATCAGGCCAACCATGTCGATCTTGGAAAGCTTGTCGCCGTAAAAATCATGCACCAGCAACTTATGCTCGACGAACGCACAGTTCGAAGATTCAGGCACGAAGTAAAGGCCATGAGTAAACTTTCTCATCCGAATCTGACGAGCATTATGGATGTAGGAACGACCGATTTCGGCGCGCCTTATTTCGTGATGGAATTCATTAAAAGCAAGTCTCTCGCGCAACTACTACAGCAAGAGGTGTTCCTTCCACCGGAAAGGGCAACAGCTATTGCTATCCAGATCGCGGAAGCACTATCGCATGCCCACGAAAATAACATCATTCACCGCGATTTGAAGCCCGCGAACATCCTTATCGTTGAATCCAGCGCCAAAGACTTTGTAAAGGTGGTCGACCTCGGCGTGGCGAAACTGATCGGCGGCGATGACGCCACAACTATCATGAAGCTGACGCAAACAGGCGAGGTATTTGGCAGTCCTCTCTATATGGCGCCGGAGCAAATTCTAGGCAAACTACAAGATGGTCGAACCGATGTCTATCAACTCGGCTGCGTGATATTCGAGATGCTGGCAGGAGTTCCGCCCATTATGCGACAGAGCGCCATCGCCACGATGAACGGTCACGTCCAGGATCCAGCGCCCACCTTCACGGAAGTAATGCCGGACCTGCCAATGGATGCGCAGCTCACGCGATTACAGACTATCGTGCTCAAATGTCTGGAGAAAGAGCCGGAACGTCGCTTTCAATCGATGGAGGAGCTTGTTGCCGCGTTAGGAGGAGCACCAGTACCCGCGTCGACGCTCGCGAAGCATGCAGACAAACCGGAAAAAGAAGAAGTCCTGGTTATCGACGAGAGTTCGAATCGAAGACAACTTGGTCTAATGTTGATGGTAATCGGCGGAGGAGTCGCGCTTCTCATCGGCATAGTATTTTTTGTTCTCCTGCTTAATGTTACACCTCACCCGACGATCCCGCCTGCACTACCAGTGGTATCAGGACAACAAACGGCGTTGCCGTCCAAAGAGGTCATTGTCGAGTATCCGGAGTTCAAATCAGATCGAGCCAATCTAAGAGTTTTGAGTGTCTACGAAGGATTACAAAATCCCAATCAGCCAGATAACACGGAAGAGCGCGAGGGAGCGATAGACGTCAACGTTTACAACGAAGACAAGCCGCTCATCCTGGTGCTTAACTCGTACATGCCGACGACCTGGACGATAAAACCCGCAAGTAAGCGAGTGAAAATCGGACAAGTTATTACAGTCGGCTACTATCCCCAGACCGTCAAAAACCTACCGTCCAAAGCTGTTCATACAAGTGTTTACCATGAGTACTTCAAACCTGAAGGCGGAAAGAGTGAAACCAGGACTCACAGCAATGCATTCGGTCTGTTTTATTTCTTATACATGGGCGAAGATAACATGCAGTCGCAGCCAGAGTTCACGGGCATGAAAGCCGCGCTCGAGAAGTTGAGCAGCTGTCATTTGCGGTCATTCCAGGGCACACGCAGCACCGGGAGTTTTTCGGTAAAGTAGTGAACGTTGCTGCGGGACGTAGTTCAAACGCTTAGTCAACGGGCCGCGGACGTCTCGCCGGCACAGAGAGGTTGAAATATCTTCTAGTTGGTTACTTTGCCACCGTTATTCGGTGCGGGTTGCCGTCCAGTTGCGACAAATCGCCGGTCGGTACATAATGCAAGTGGAGCGCTCAGTTGTGTGCCAGCCTTGCGAAATCTTTCACTACTGATACTAAGCATTGCCTTTTGGGAGTCGATGACATCACCTGCAATCGGGCAGGGAATGGAGGAATCAATTGACTATGGTTCTGCCAACAATTCATCTGCGCAGCAACAGGGCAATTCGTCGAGCCCGGCACAGTCGACAATTTCCCAACCATACGGCTCATACAACTACCCGCAGAGTTATCAGCAATCACCACCCCAGACTGGTATTCAGCCACCAGCCCAGCAACCGCCTGTTTTCTACGCTCCGACACAGGCCGCCACTCCGCTTCAAGGCTACGCCAGTCAGTTCAAAAACAACCAGCCAGTGCCCAATGGTTTTCCTCCGCAACAAAACGACTGGATGAGAGTACCGTTGCAAGGCAACGCAAATCTCAATGTTCAGCAGTTTGACTCATCGCTTCAGGCTTCACCACCACCTGTGATGTCACAGCCGTTTCAACAACCAACTCTCTATCCCCAAGCCGCTATATCTGCACCAGCGCAGGCGACGAGTCTGTTCGGTAATGCACTCAAATCACTACTATCCGGCGGCGTCAATAAAAACGTCCCGCCTGCAGAGCGACCCTGGTGGATTCCCGCACACGCATACACCAATAACTCGATGGTTGCGCCATATCACAATATGGATATCTTCTGGTGGGACAAGCGATCAATGCCGGACAAACCGCAATGGGTCCGACTCGCGGGTGACGTAACAAGGTATTGGAATGGCTATGTTACTGACCCGTGCTTCGTGTATGTAGAACCGTTCAAGCCGGCCCCCGGTAATTTCGTATTTCACAGTCGCCAATCCGGCGGACCGAAGGGCTGGTTGCAGGCGGTCAATCAGCCGGATTCGACAGGATTTCCGCTCTATCGGTATTGGTTGGATCAACCGCACTAGATTTTCCTGTTCAGAGTTCGGAATTGTGAAACGATTGACGGCACTCGAATTCGAATGGTCAGAGCGTATTCCTCAGAACGACTATTGATGGTCAATACTGTGGGATTGGGTCAGAGGCTTGTTCGTCCGAAGGCATTATTCGAGGTGTCGAAGTAAGGCGTCGAAGGAATTAGGTCAGAGGCGCAGAACGCGCTTACGAAATGCTGCTCTCGTACAGTTCGCATTGAGTCGCAAAAAATTGACTCGGGCAGGAAATCCTGCCCGAGTCCGGGGAGGCAGCGAGTGAGTGCGCCTCTATACAGCTATTTGTTGCGGGCCTTCCAGATCGGATCCTGGAACTTGCCGCTTTGAGTTGAGAACCATCTAGTCATGGTCATCTTCTGCTGTGTATAAAACTGAATTCCTTCCCGACCTTGAATATGAAGATCGCCGAAGAATGAATGATTCCATCCGGTGAATGGGAACCATGCCATTGGAGCGGGCACGCCAACATTGATTCCAATCATCCCTGCATTGAAGTGGCGCTTGAACTCACGAGCTGCAGCACCGCTGTTGGTGAAGATCACGGCACCGTTGCCGAATTCGCAATTCTGGCCGATATCTATCGCATCCTGAATGTTCTGACATCGCACCACTGACAATACCGGTCCGAAAATTTCTTCTCTGACAACCGACATATCCGCTGTAGCCTTGTCAATCACCGTGGGGCCGATAAAGTAACCGTTAGGACCATCAGCAACCTTAGTGACTCGACCATCGAGGGCAATATTCGCCCCTTCCTTTTCGCCCTTGTCAATCATTGTCCGCACGTGCTTGAGATGCTGAGCGGTGATTACAGGTCCCATGTCGGCACCATCGCCGATATCAGTGCGGCCGACCTTCATCTTAGAGGCCGATTCTACAAGCAAGGGAACTAGTTGATCGGCGGCATCGCCAACCGGAAGCGCGAGGCTGCCGGCCATGCATCTTTCGCCGGCGCAACCAAATGCCGAGGCCTGAAGAGCCTGGACGGTCTGCTCCATGTCCGCATCAGGCATGATGATGATGTGGTTCTTCGCTCCACCGGCTGACTGCACACGTTTGCCGTGCTTGGTCCCGGTCTCGTATATATACTTAGCTATCGGAGTGGAACCCACGAACGACACTGCTTTGACGAGAGGGTGGGTAAGAAGCGCATCAACACAGTCTTTTCCGCCATGCACCACATTGAACACGCCTTTCGGAATGCCGGCTTTGATGAGAAGCTCAGCGATCAAAAGACTCGCGAGCGGCACTTTTTCCGAAGGTTTCAAAATAAACGAATTTCCGCAAGTCAGGGCCACAGGGTACATCCAGAGCGGGACCATGGCTGGAAAATTAAACGGTGTGATGCCGACACAGACTCCAAGTGGGTGTCTCACGGTCTCGCAATCCACATTTCGAGCGATATTTTCCATCGACTCGCCCATGAAAAGACTTGGAATTCCGCAGGCGAACTCTACCACCTCTATCCCTCGCTGAACCGAGGCACGAGCTTCAGGCAATGTTTTTCCATGTTCTCTCGTGACACACCGAGCGATCTCCTCATAGTTGGACTCGAGCAGGTTCTTGAATCGGAACATTACGCGCGCCCGTTCTACGACTGGAACCTCTTTCCACTCGAGAAATGCTGCCTGCGCTGCTTGCACAGCCTTGTCTACGTCATCGCCTTTGCCCATAGGCACTTTTGCGATAACCTCTCCGGTAGAAGGATTGAATACTTCTGAGAATTCAGTCGCCGCCGAATCAATCCAATCTCCACCTACTAGAATTTTGCACGTTGTTACAGCACTGCTCTGTGTCACCGGCATGCCAGCTCCTCCACGAGTTCGAATCACATATCCATACAAAGGATATATTGCCACCACCCCACTGACAACTATGTCAGAGAGACGAGTTCAGACGTACATACCTTTATCCAGCCAATTTTTTTCAAGCTGGCCCCGGAGAATCTGATAAATACAGCGATTTGAGTATCTAATTCAAAAAGAGCGTAAAAAACTATATGTTTCTAATAAAGGAATTGTGTATTCTTTCTCATATGGGTACTGCGATTATGATTGGCTACAACGAGTCATATCAAAAGAGAAAATGTTGGAGAACCTAGACGACGTCTTCCCAATTAAGCAACGCTTCGCCTACTTCATGAGTAGCGCCAGCGGTCCGATTCCGCGTCCCACGTTTGACGCGGCACAGGCGTTCAACACTGTGCTCATGGAGGAGAGTTCGACCGCATTCGGCAAGTGGATGTCTGTCGTGAAGCGCACGAGAGAGAGCGCGGCTCGACTTCTGGATTGCGATGCCAGATCTGTCGCATTCGTGAAAAACACAGGCGCAGGGCTGTGGTTGGCCTCCCGAATGATTCCGTGGGGGCAGGACGATGAAATCATACTTCCAGAATCGGAATTTCCATCGAATATATTTCCCTGGCTTTCACTCGAACCACTTGGAGTAAAGATTCGCTGGCTCAAGCCGGAGCGAGATGATCTGGAGCGACCGCTCGTGACACCAACTGCAGTATCGAGTATGGTTACCGATAAGACAAAACTGCTTGCAGTTAGCTTCGTCCAGTACGATGACGGATGCCGTCGAGATGTAGTCGCGCTGGGCGAGTTTTGCAAGGGAAACAATATTGTTTTCGTGGTCGACGCCATACAAGGACTTGGAGCACTTCCGTTTTCAGCAACGCAGTGTCATGCAGATTTCGTTGCCTCAGGGGGCCAGAAGTGGCTATTATCGCCACCCGGTACAGGGTTGTTCTATGTAAGCCCCAAATGGCTCGAAGAGCCATGGGTCCCAAATCTCGGATGGTTGAGCGTTGATGACCCTTTCTCTTCGCACTTCAATTCCTTCTCGGAATGCGAGGCGAAGCTACTCGACTCAGCGCGCCGATTCGAGGAGGGTACGCCTAACTTTCCAGGCATCGCGGCCTTAGGAGCAAGCATAGACCTCTTGCTGGAAGAGGGAATAGACAACATTGCCGGTCGAATCTTCGCTCTTACAAATCGTTTGGCAGGAGCGCTTCAAACTCTCGACTGCAAGGTAGTCAGCCCTCGCTGGGACAACTATTGGTCTGGTATCGTATCGTTCTATCACCCCAATCTCGATTCTGATTTGATCTACAATACGCTTCTCGATAACGCCGTCGTGACTACAGTAAGGCATGGTTGGGTTCGCGTAGCAGTTCATTTCTTCAATGACGAAACTGAGATAGATCGCCTCATCGGTTTGGTTAAGCAGACAATCTGGGTTAACCAACAAAGCGTGTGACGAGTAACTCGCCTGTTACCTTGGCGAGACCGTCAAAGTCAACCTCAGAACCAGCTCAAACAGGTGATTATGTTCAGCGGTGCCCCACCAGTACATCTCATGTGGTCGGACATGTTCGATCCAAAGAAGCCCAAGGTCGAAAAGCCTGTGGACTGGCGACGAATCAGCAAATTGTTTCTCCCTTACTGGAAGCAGGAAATTCAGGTCATTGGCTGCACGCTTATCGTTGCGCTGCTCGGGCTGCTGCCCCCAGTGTTGACAATGTGGCTAATCGACAAAGCAATCCCCTCGAAAGATTTAGTCATGGTTGCTCAGCTTGTTGCCGCAATGATCGGTGCTGCACTGTTCGCATCATTCGTGGGTGTTTATCAGGGCTACCTGAACGCATACGTTGGCGAGGGCATAATGCGAGACTTACGAGCCAGCCTTATGGGTCACATGCACAGAATGCCGCTCGATTTTTTCACAAGTACGAAGACGGGCGAAATCATGAATCGGGTGTCCAATGACGTGGACAGCATTGATGGAGTCGTGTCAGGAACTCTGGTTTCAATTGTCACCAACCTGGCTGTTATCGCAACCACTCTCTTTACCATTTTTATTCTGGATTGGCGTCTTGCAATAGTTTCAATACTGGTCATTCCTTTCATGATCTTTCCGCTCTGGCCAGTCGGTCGAAAGATGTACGAGATCCGAAAAACGACCCGAAAAAAACGCGATGAAGTTCATGCTATAGAGCAGGAGACCCTTTCTGTGTCGGGAATCATGCTTCTGAAATCGTTCGTCCGCGAACGATACGAGCACGAACGATTTTATCGACTCAGTACGGATTTGATGACAACAGAGATTCGACTGGCCATGGTAGGTCGTTGGTTCATGGCTGCCATTGCTGCAATGGTGACTATCGGGCCCAGCCTGATTTGGCTAGCGGGCGGCTGGCTCTGCATCAACCAGGGAATGACGATAGGCATCGTCGTATCTTTTGTTGCACTTCTCTCTCGCTTATACACTCCGGCATCAGCACTTGCAGGCGTGCAGGCACAGATAGTCAGCGCATTAGCAGTATTCGAACGAATATTCGACTGTCTCGACATGACGGAAGAAGAGAGTTCCGACTCGAGCTCCGCTAGCAGCGAAACGCTCGGAGACGTCGACGGTGAAGTCAGGTTCGACAAAGTTTTCTTCTCATATCCCGAACGAGCTGAAGTGTTGAGCGACCTCTCATTCTCGGTTAGACCTGGTCAAGTTGCTGCATTTGTCGGACCTTCAGGGGCGGGCAAATCCACAATAACGCTCCTAGTTCCGCGCTTTTACGTTCCACAGGAAGGTAGGATCTGCATAGACGGAAGAGATGTCCAATCAATCGGACTGGCAGACCTGCGCCAACACATAGGTGTAGTGACGCAGGAAACGTACCTTTTCCACGACACAATCATGAACAATCTTTTGTATGCTCGCCCCAATGCCACCACCGACGATGTTATAAGTGCAACTAAAGCGGCGCATATCCACGATGTCATATGCGCCCTCCCATCAGGGTTTGAAACGATAGTCGGCGAGCGCGGTCACAAACTTAGCGGGGGAGAAAGGCAGAGGCTCGCCATAGCTAGAGTATTGTTGAAAGATCCCAAAATACTCATACTAGACGAGGCCACGAGTGCACTTGATTCGGCGAATGAAGCGCTGATTCAGGCAGCGCTCGTACCTCTGATGGAAGGTCGAACAAGTCTCGTAATTGCGCACAGGCTATCAACAATCCTGAGCGCCGACATCATCTTTGTAATTGACGGTGGTCGCATCGTTGATGCAGGAAACCATGAAGAGTTACTGGCTCGACAAGGGCTGTATTCGACACTGTATCGACAGCAGTTTTTGATTGAGACGATACCTTGACGAATTGAATAGATGAGTCCAGTTTGAGAATCAAACTAAGAATGCGACCGCAATTGTCCGACGGAACAGGAAGCGTTGCGCGATCGTCAATGCGCAAATGTTTGACACCTGCTGTAGAGTCCATACATCATAAAAACGACAGCTCTTATCTATTTCCTTTTCGCGGAATTTACAGCCGTGACCTTTTTAGTCGGTACCATCGGCGCCTTACCATCAACCACGCCGGCCACATCAAAACCGGTCGGCCCATCGACCTGTCGCTTCAAATCGACTTCGAATGAGACAGAGGGCACATCGGCTCCATCAGGGAATTCTGGGATTTCAAATGAACTGACCAGATTGATCGACTTCAGAGCATCCGACTTAAAATCGGTCTCGTCATCCACATCTCGAGCGACATCTTGAGCGGGCCAAAACTCTGTCACGCGACCATACAGTTCTCGATCTCTAGTTACAGTAACAACGACGCGGGCGGCTCCGGGTCCAACATTGGCATTTTGCCATCGAGCGTAGATTGCTCTTGCGACGCGCTTGTACCACTCGTCCCAGCTCATTTTCTCCTCCGGTGCAGCCAGAACAGCAGATTTCTCGATGCCGCCCAGAGGCAGAGTCTGTGCCCTCAGAGGGTGTTCCATATCGACAACGGGTTGAACGAATAGCGGTTTATTAGCCAATTCCTGCGTTGTTGGGACAATATTGGACTCAGGTCTAGTCACAGGAGAAGACCACATTCCATCGGTGGTTTCTTTGATCAATCCATTGCTCGCCACGGACGACTCATATCTGGAGTCCCAACATACGACTCCATTCTTCGGAGTATTGATAGCTACCGCGTATGCGGGAGTACGCGATCCGTTAGCACTACCCATAGTACCATTATCAATTTTACGTTCCGGACCGAACGAAGTAATGCCTTTCCTCGACGGCGGCAATGAAATCGCATCATAACCGGGAGCATATGACGTTATCCCGTTATGCGCGATCGAAACGGGAGCCGAAAGACGCTCGCCAAACATGCGTGCTATCTGCGCAGGCGAAAATTGTGGTGCCGGAAACCGAGGAGAATCGTATTGAGTAATGCCACTACAAGCGGTGCTTTGCTGCACATCATATCCGGGAGCATAGGACGTAATCCCGTTGACTGAAGACCTTTGAACGACTTCGCGCGCTGGTCTATAATTCGCCAATGTTCGAGAGTTGGTCGAATTCGATTCACCATATCCGTCCACCCAAGACATGATGCCATTGCGCGGGGTCATAGTGTAGCTCGACACTGATGGTATGATATGCCAGACTCTTGGGGACGGAGCCAGTGTTGGGGACTGACTTCTAAGCATTGGATACTCGGTAGGCTCACCCGAGGAAAACACAGGAGCGCTCCCGCGATACTGTGTCAGTTTTGCTCCGTTAGGATAAAAGTATTTTGGGATCTCAGATTTCAAGTTCGCTTTCGCTTTTTGCCCGGGAATCACCTTAAGCGAAGGGTTCAAGGAAGCCTCGTTCTTGACGCCACCTTGCAGCGGCTGGCGCTGCGTATCAGTCTCGTCGGTTGCAAGCTGAGTCGTATCGACCTTACCCTCTAGATCAGTAGCCGCAAACGAGGGCGTGACGATTAGATTGAGAATCAAAAAAGCGGAAAAGGTTCGCCTAATCACTCAATACTTCTCCGAAAAGCAATCTCCTATATACAGGTATGCCCAGGTTTTCACAAGTTAGTTGGAGTGCGCTAAACTACCAGCCACCGGCGGCGTCTTGAGCATAGTCGGCGGCAGATTGGGCGCGATTGGCTTCAGCTCGAGCGGAGCTGGCCATGTCTCGCCCCTGCGGTGCCTCGTAGGCGCGTGATTCCGCCCTATCGGCAGCAGTACGCGCCTCATTTGCATAGTAACGAGCTTCGGATGCGGCTGATTGCTTAGATGAACGATCGCGGGCACTTCGTGCATCATCCATGTAATCGACAGCTTGTGCTGCCATAGTCTTTGCTCGACTGAGCTCATACGAGATTGCATCCATCGCGGACTGTTGTGAGGACGAACTCGAGCCGCCACCACCCTGCTGATTGAGTTGGGCCATCTGCCTGAAGATTCCGCCTCCACCAGGGCGAGCTCCACCGAGAATATTGGACAGGTTGAACTTCGGACCTACACCTGCCGTTTGAGAGATTCCGCCTTGTTGTATGGGTTGAGTCGGAACACCAGACATAGGCGGAAACTGCGTCATTCCCTGATTACCCTGCATCATCGGCTGGGTCGGAACACCAGACATAGGCGGAAACTGCGTCATTCCCTGATTACCCCGCATCATTGGCTGGGTCGGAACACCAGACATAGGCGAAAACTGTGTCATGCCTTGATTAGGCTGCATCATCGGCTGGGTCGGAACACCAGACATAGGCAGAAACTGCGTCATTCCCTGATTACCCTGCATCATCGACTGGGTCGGAACACCAGACATAGGCGGAAACTGCGTCATTCCCTGATTACCCTGCATCATTGGCTGGGTCGGAACACCAGACATAGGCGAAAACTGTGTCATGCCTTGATTAGGCTGCATCATGGACTGACCAGGCAGGTGGTAGAACTGTTGTTGCTGAAACCCTTGATTCTTCGCTGGTGCCTGCATATTCGGCTGCTGCCAGCCGGACTGTCCTTGCGATGGACCAGGTTTGTTCCACGAATTCATCTGGTTGAGCATATGCTGCATCTCCGCTTCGCTCATTGCGGAGTCTTGCGCACCAGCGCTCTGAAATTGGCACGACAGGACAATGCAGCCAACAACACTGACAAACAAAGCGCTTCTCACTGAATAATTCCTTTCCATGCTCTGATTATACGGGTTAGCTCAGGCTCTCGCTTGCCGAAGCTTCCTCAAATGGTCATCGGAAGTCAACTCAGGGACTTCCCCGCCGGAAAGCTTGACTTCAACTGTTTGTCGCATTATTCCTAGCTTTTTCAACACCCAGGAATCAACGCGATTCTGCCCCAGCTTGTCTCTAAGATGGCGAATGCTATCGAGGAATCGGCCATCTTCGAATGTCCGATTGGAATCACCAGCTCCCAGGCGCCTTCCGTGCGTGCAGTGTACGACGTCAACGATGTTGGTGCACGAGACAGGGCCAAGCACTGCAGCTTCAAAAACAGAGGCCGCCGTGTCTTCACCGGTGCTCAGTTTCAAAAAGTCGACCTGAAGCCAGGTTCTGCTGTTGAACCTTACTTTGAGTACGACCGGCTCACAAATCAAGGAATTGAAAGAGTTCGGCCCGATGTCGCGCATGCAAGCGGCTCGAGCATAAGTGTAAGCATCCAGCGGATCTGTCGAGAAGAAGCTGTAGTGGTTGCGACCGGGCTCCAGGAATCCGGACTTGTTAATCTCCCAGCGTCGATAGCAATTGGTGCCGTGATAGAGGAAGATCTCGTTGGACTCTTCATCGTAGTCAAGGCCGGGCCAGTCTCTGGCGAATTCCGCAAGAGGGGGGGGTACTTGGTGGTCGGGATAACTGTTCAGATCGGAATCCTTTATATTGACACTTTTCTTGCCCCACCTAGTTTCCTAGTACTAATACCTCCAAGTTCCCTATGCCCTTTCGGCTTGACATCCTAAACGGCATAGAGATTAACTGTTCGTGACGGCAATGGCACGGAGCGCCGTTTTTGACACGACGCAGTTGATTGTTGGCAATCGCTTCGTAACGATTTATTCCATGTATTTTTCTTTCTCAGTCTCTATGGACTGAAAAGCATCTTGAATCGCCTGCTTCACGCGCATGAGACTTTCATCCGCCGTGAGACGAACCTGTGCGGTCCAGTCTGCGCGCTGCTTAGCCAGATCCTCTTGCAACTCTTCGCTGAAGTGCTCGAGGTTGAGGCAGCTCGAACTGATGCTAGTCTCTAGCGTGTTGTCTGCCTTGGTGCGGCAATCGTTGAGAGCCGCGATTGCTTGCTGCTTCTCTTTTGCAAACGCAGGCTCATCCTCGACGCGCGAAGCTTCGGAGGCCTTCATGCAAGCCTCATCGTTGTTGACGATCTCTTGCTTGGCAGTCTTGAGCCTGCTTTCCACGATGTCGATGATGTCTTCCAATCTTTTCGAGGTCGAGTTGAATAACTCTTCCAGACCAAACTGCTGTCCTTTTCCGACCGACTCGATTGTGCTCAAGGACTCCCTCGTCACTGTGTTCAGTTCGAGACGAGCCTTGTCTATCGTGGAGCTGAGACCTTCTACCTGTTGCTTGCGAATCTTGTCGGATTGCTCTTCGAAGTTGCGCTTCATGTCTGCAAGCATGGCTCTGAATATGTCCTTGTTTTCCACCAATCTCGGGAAAACAGTGCTGGCATAAGCATCCAGGTGAACCTGTTTGATCTCGGCTTTGCAAGAATGAACCAGGAAACTCACACTGTTTGCAAACTCAGTCTGACTACTGGTGAGCTTTTCAGAAGCACGATCCCAGGAACCGTCGATTTCGACATTCATGGAGGCGACGTTGCGGTCCAGTGAGCTAATGATCGCATTGACCTCTTCAGTCAGTCGCGTCTCGAACTTGCTGAACCTTGTCAACATCACACCGAGGTGGTGTTTGTAAACAGACTCCAGCGAGTTCGCTATCTCATCTACTTTGCGATTGTATTCGGTGATGCGATCCTGCGCATGTTGATTAAGGGCGGCCCTGGTCTTATCAGTAAGCACGTCGGAATCAGCGTTGAACTTCTCTTCGATGGAATCCAACTCTTGCGTCAACTCACTGTTGAGCTCAGAAACGCTCTCTTCTGCAGATTGGATGACATCGCGAAGCGCTTCTCTGCTTTCAGTAGCGGACTTTGCAATCCTGGCTTTGACATCCGCGGTCACTTTCACCAGATTCGCAATCAGCCTCTCAGTCAAACCGCCCGTTGCCAGCTCATTCTGCCGCTCAATCTTGCGCGACTCGTCGACCAGCGCTTCCAACTCTCGGATCAGTCGATCACGCGACTGATCGCATCGGTTGGACAGCTTCTTCTCTGCTTCAGAAAGACGCTGATTCAACCGGGCCATGAATCTGGTCGATTCCGAGATAACCAGCTTCGGCTCCATTGCAGGCTGGATCGGGCGCTGCGTGGCGGGAGCCGCCGGGCTCTTCTCTTGCGGTTTTTCGGTCAAGAAAACTCCGGAGTCCTCGACGCTCTCAGGGAGATCGGCTAACGGTGCAGGCGAGGTCTGAGTGAGGTACGAGCCGCTCAGCAGGCTTTGCTCATCCTTTCTCGGCGCTGGTGGTATGATCGGCTGCCGATCTGCCAGCCCAGCTGGTATGTACGGTGCCACTTCCGGCGGTGGCGGCGTGATGATAGGAGCCGTGACAGAAGATATCGTATATGCCTTCTCAGCCGAGTCATCGCCAACCAATGCCTGCTCGATTTCGAGAGTCGCTTCACTCATTACAGGCGCCGGTTGCTCCACCGGCGGCGGCGGTGGCAGTGGCACCGTCAGCGGTGCCTGGGCAACTGCTTCTTCTTCGGGCGCGAACCTGAGCTCTTCGGCGACGCTCTGGGGCAATGTTTTGTCACCCCGGTTGAATCTCTGCAATATGGCTTTGTCTAGATCTTGAGTCATCTCCCGACCCGGCTCGTCATCAGTCGGCGGGATTTCATCAGCTTCTTTGGTCGGCTCGGCTTCGGCCAGATCCAGCACGTTATCAATCACACTGTCGGACATATCAGTTTCGAGTGACGGCATCACCTGCCGTTCTACTCCCGAGAGGTATGAGTCGGTAGTGATTGACTCTGGCTTCACGGGCTCTGGGTCGACGGCTGGTGGCAGCTCCACGGACTCCACCTTCTCGACACCTGCCAACACCGGTTCGTCGACGGGTTCGTCCGCTGCTGTCGGTGCAGGAGGCACGTCAATCAGAGAGGGATTGGGTGGCTCCAGGGCCGCCGGATTGACCGGTTCGGCCCGCTCCATGGACGGACTGGACACAGCCCCACTCGCGAGCGGCACTTCCATCACCGCATCGACCGATTGAGGCGGTAGAACTGTATCGCCGAGAATCGGCTCGACCGTGGAAGCTTCAGGCTCCTCAAGGGTGAGCGGTGGATTCGCGGCTTCGGGTTGCGGCAGCACCGCATATGGTACTACCTCAGATTCCTCTTCGGCAAGTTCCGCCGGTCGAGGGAACAAGGATTCTGCCTGGGACGAAGTCGGTGTGGGGAACAAGGAGCCGCCTGCACGGGTGGCCAGCGGCGGAGGAGATGGTTCATCGTCTTCGATGACAGACCGGCGGGGGAAGAGTGTTTCGGAGGCGACGGTTGGTGCTGCCGGCGCTTCAAGGGACGCACCACCGCTAGTGGCTTCTTCCGGCGAAGCCAGTTCGGCAGTTTCCGCCTCCGGCTCTGCTCCAGTAGAAAGAGATACAGCAGGTGCGGACTCCTCGGCTGGCGCAGCCGGACTGATATCATCCTCCTTAGGCGTCTCGACAGGAGGCTCTTCTGGGTCCACCAGACGTTCATCTTCAGGCGGAGCTGCGATAGGAGCTGGACTCTCAACGGCCTCAGAGTCCATCAAGCCGTTAAGGGCCTTTGCCAGTTCTTTATAGTTCTCCTGGTCTCCCGGATTTTTTGCTTCCTCAGAAGTGGATTGGGAGACTGCAGGTTCGGCAGCGGCTCCTTCGCTGGACAACGCGGACCAGCCGGCTGCTCCTTGGGCCGCGGGGACAACTTCGTCTAGAGAGTCAGGCGGCTGCCACCCCGTCGAATCGACGGGCCTGTCATCGCTCTTCGTGGGCAGCTTCGTCCAGGGATCAGGCGATTCGTCCGCGTCGCTCGCACTGCTATTGGTGGCATCTGCAGGGGGGCTCGCTGGTTCGCTGGGCGAGATCTCGGAAAGAACGCTTTCGACGGCAGCAGGACCGCTCTCTGCGTTCGGTTGCGCAGTACTGAAAACGGCGCTGTCGACAGTCAGCATGTCCTTGAGATTCGTTGGCACGCCACCAGGCGAAGACTCATCTGCGCCCCAGCCCGGTGGCTGATCGATGATCTGCCCGAGTTCGTCCGATGTCTGACCAGCAAGTTTGTCAAACAGATTACCATCTACAGGCAGATCCATCGTTGGTCGAGCAGCTTCAGTAGCGCCCTTCGGCTCATCTTTGCTCCAATCTTCCTTTTCCGGCTCGCGCACCGTAGACAGTGGCTGCCAGTCACCAGGCTGAACCGGCTTTCTCCGCCGACGTTCAATCTGCGATTCACGGGCGTCCGGATTGGTTTCCAGAGAGCTTCTGGCTCCACCTTCCTGGAAAATCGAATCGACAAAATCTTTAGGTACCTCTGTCGATTTACTTGTCTCTGTTGATGAACTATCACTCGTAGGCCAGGCTACTGGCTCCTGAGGCTCTTCTTGAATGAATGGAGCAGCCGTCTCAAAGAGGTTGGAGACCGAGGGAAAAGCGGCCTGCCCTGCTTGACCTTTATCGTAGTCTGCTCTGAACTGTTCCGAGAATGTCGGTTTTGCCGCCTCTGCCGGAGAAATTGCAGCAGGATTGACCGGCTCAGGCGTCTCTTGTGATTCTCGAAAGCGCGTATCGACAACAGGCAGGGCATCGTAAGACAGCTCTGTCTCCAGCTTATCTAGCCCTTCCGGCATTGATGGTGAAATCTGAGTGCGACGAATTGCCACCTGATTCATTTCGCCCACATCGTGGGTCGTCATGTACCATGCAGGTAAGGATGGCACTTTCTTAGATTGACCGTTCTTCGTATCACCTACCGTCACAACCTGGTGCTCTCCTGTAAGTATCATTGGAATGTCGGGTGCCGCATCCAGAGAGGCTGGTTGACCACCGAGAAGCTCTTTTGAAGGTTGAGGCGAAAATGCCACGATATCAAATCCTGGAGGAGGCTCCGGTGAAGGGACGTCAAGCTTCTTGAACTCCTCAGGCGTCGGCGCAGCTGGACTACGATTTTCGATGTCAGGCTGGCTGGCGATGTAGTCCTCTGCTTCTTTGGCTTCGCTTTCCAGGTAGGCCTGAGTCAAGAGAGAAACTTCCTCATTCATCTGAGCCTGGCTCTCCAACACCTGCTTCGTGGCTACAGTTGGAGGAGTTTTCAACTTATCGGAAGCGAGAATTGGCGTAAAGCAGCTCTTCACCATGCTTTGCAGTTTGTTTTCCTGGACGCTCTCCGGAGCAAAGATCATGTTGCAAATGGACCCCAGTTCCATGACCTGCTTACCGACGCTAGCGCTCAGATCCGCACCTAAAAATGCAAGCATCGCTTTTGCCGGCTCGTCTGGTCCGGAACCATCCTGTGCAACTGTTCTTCTCGAACCCGATTTACTATAGAGTGTGCTCAACTGCCTGAGCTCTTTCAGCTTCGCCTGATTGAGTGGAGGTCTGGGTTGTGCAGCGAGATAGTTGAAATCCAGGCCTTCCAGAAATGCCTTCTGCGATTTCTCTCTGAACAATGTGTCAATAAAGCGGAGCTCGAATGCGCTTGGCGATATCGCCAGCACCCAACACTTGCCCTCGATTTTGTCGACGACGACGCACATATCTTTAACTCTGAACGCATCTTGTGCAACTTCAGCCGGCTGCTGACCGCGAGCGAAGGATGACATACCTGGCGGCCGTTTTGCCGGCTCAAGCAGAAAAATCAAGGTGCCAGGCTCGAACAGCCCGCCTTCCTCTTTGGCCCATTCACCCAACTCGGTTGGATTGTTACGGCTGAATGTTCGGATGTACGGCTTAACATCCAGGTATCTGACTTGATTTTGACGTAGCAATTGATGCATATTTTTTTCTCGTTTTTTCGGTTCGTTCGTGCGTTCAGAAAGGGCATCTAAATCTTTATCTGGTTGGATCGGCTCCGGCCGCCGAAGCGATTTCGCTTAAAGCTGCACGCTTGTGCTGCTCGATTAGAGTCAGCAACCTTCGAGTCTCTTTGTCGATCTCATACTTCGCAGCCTGACCATCATCGGCGAGTTTGTTCAAACAACGAGAATGAGCAGTCTTGATTTCACGCTCCACTTCAACTGATACATTCTTGACACTGTTTTCCGCATCAACAGTCAACCGGTCCAACTTGTCCTCGAAATTTCTGCGCATGATGGCAAGCTCGTCGCAAATCTCTTTGATGGTTTCAACCTTTGTAGCCTCGAGCTGCTCACGCGTGTCTTTGCTACCTGTCACGCGACCCTCCATTCGGCTTATGAATTCCGTATGGAGATTCTCGGCGTTTTCAACCGTATTCTGGCAAAAGCCTTTGAGCGTCTCCAGGGACGTAGTCGCTTCCGTCAAAAGGCTGGAGCTGTAATCCTGAGTCTTCTGGCGTAAAGTATCGGTGGCGCTGCCATGATTCTGAGAAATCTCACGACTGACTTTACTCAACTCACTGTCGAGTTCGGTTTCGTGTTCTTCGCAAATAGTGACGAAAAACTGATTGAGATCGCGTTCGCTTTCGGCCGATACTTCCTCAATCTGACCAAGTGCACCATCGACATCTTTGCTTATATCGGCTTTGGCTTTGCCAGCACCATCTTCGAGATTCTTATACTGAACCTGGAATTCAGAAGACAACTGCTGCATGATTTGTGAGAAATGGGTCTCGATTGCACTAGCCTTTTGCATGTAGTTCTTGTACAGCTGAGATACGGTCTGCTTTTCGCTGCCTTTCGATTCCCAGACACTTTGATCTAACTTCTGCTGAAGTGTCGTAGTCAAACTGTTGGCATGAGAGCGGATCTCTTTGATGCCTTCAAAATTGCTAGCCATCAAACCGGAGACATTTTGTTCGTAGGTCTTATCGAACTCGGAGGCGAGCTCACGACTGACATCTCCGAGGTTGTCGTTAAGTCCGGCTTTGATAGTTTCGACCGATTGCCGGACCAGATCTCCAATTCTTCTGAGCTCTTCCGTGAGAGACTCGGTGTGCTCCTTGCACTTGTTCGTCTCCTCAGATTTGAGCTTGAGCAGCTTCGTCAAGGATTTATCCATCATCCCTTGAAGCTCGTCTTCGATCTCCTGACTTTTCGTTTCGACGACGGAAGAATGACTCGCAGCGCTGCTTCGCTGATGTGACGCAGCCTTGTTTGCCGTTCCTGTCAATTTGGAAATGGCGTCCGTCTCTATGTTCGTTAGCGACTCCGTTCCGCTATCGTAAATAATTTGAAGCTTTTTGCCTGCCAGGGTCATAGCTGCATTCTCCTTGTTAGCACACCTTCTAAGCCTGTTTAATCCGCATCCAACGTGAGCATCGACGCCAAATATGCGGATACAGACATGGCGGCCACGCGACCGCGTTCTTCAATTTCGGGCAGTTCGATCGAGAGCTGGGAGAGCTCGGTCTTGAACGATTTTTCTACTCGATCCAGTTCACTTCTGATTATTCGCACCTGCTTTTCCAGCGACTCGACAGCCTGGAGTCTGATACTGTCGATTCGCTCGTAGGAACTCGCACTGGCTCTAGCGAAGTCACCCTCCATCTGATCGACTTGTCGCCTGTATGTTTTTACCAGTTCACCGCCTCGCGCCTTCAGTTGCGATTTGAGCTTTTGCTTGACATCATCCGTGCTCTGCGCAAGGTTGGCGCCCGCGAGCTCATGCTCCTCCGAAAGTACCGATTCAAGACGATTGATCAGGCGCGACACCTGGTCCTCATACTTGCGCTCCAGTCGCTTGAGCGATCCATAGTACATTCGATGATTGCCGGTGATTCGAGCCAGTGCGTCATTGGCTACCTGGTTGATGGAAGACTTGGCCTCGCTGACCGTGTAGTTGAGTCTTCGGCTTTGAATAGCCAGCGTCTCTTCTCGATTGCTTTCCAGGTCCTCCTGGAAGTCGTGTTTCAAAGACTCGATATTCGATTTCCAATCCATTATTTGGTGATTGAGAAATTCGGAGTTCTCGACACGACAAGCCTCGAGTTCCGATGCGCCATCGGAACTCGCTTGCTCTGCAGATTTTGTCGTCGCGATCAAGAGCTCGTCTAACTGGGACAATACCTGAGCAATCTTCTCGTCGAAGCCTGCTTCATATTCGAAAAGCTTTTTGTCGACCGATTGCTTGGATGCACTCACGGCACCTTCCGATTGCAAATCTAACTCTTTCGATCGTGTCGTCAATGAGGTCTCGAATCCGACCTTCTGCGCGCTCAGTTTGTCACGAGCGCTCTCTGCGTACTCGGTCATAGCATCCCGATTTTTTTGCGTGAAATTGGTAAATCTTTGCCGCGGATTTTCAGCAGACCCGTTTAACTTCTTGACCGCCTCGGTGAGCCGTCTACTGAGAACCTGCTTCGTGCTCTCAACCAGCTTGTAGATCTTCTCCCTGGCATCTTGAGCGGTTCTCAAGATTTCATCAGCCTCGTTGCGCTCAAATTCGGCAATCTGTTCAATCACCTCGTCACGTTTAGCGGACAGCTCTTCAACATTGCTGTCGACCATCGACGAGGTCTGGGTCGCAATTTTCTTGAGCTGTTGGTCGAGTGATTTCTCGAGCTCTTCGCTGTATCGAATCAACTGCTCGATGGAATTGTTGACGATCTTCTCCAGATCATCAGCGGCTTGATCAACGCCTTCCTGCCACAAATTCAAGGCCGAGTTGAGATTCTGGTCCTTATCTTCTTCCGGCATGACTACTCCTGTTTTTCCTCTTTCAGCAGAGGCCTACTCGGGATATATTTTCCTATCTTGTTATTTACCCATGCACGTATCTGAAGCATGGGCCGACTGATAAACAAGTTAATTCTTTCGATTTAATATCTTGTCGATTCCCGCCTCGAGACTGGTCGACTTCAATTGCCTTTCAGATGGCTCATTTGACGATAATGCGAACGTCATTGGCGCGAAAAGTATCGGTGATTATCCGGGCGAACACGGTGCGGAATTGCTCGGTGCCGACGAAAGGCCAGCGCTCCGGTTCACGTATCGCGGAAGCCACCCACTCCAATCGAAAAAACAACTCGCTAGACAGCGCTGGTCGCTTCTTTGGCACGCTGGCGCTCCAGCCGCCCGATGGCAGACAGAGCCGCTTCGTTGATTGTCTCTGACAAGGTCGGGTGAGCGTGTATGGCGACCGCCAGGTCTTCGAGCACTGCGCCCATCTCAATGGCAACCACAGCTTCGGCTATCAAATCACCGGCGCGAGGACCGACAATGCCAACACCAAGAACTCGGGTGGTCTCTGGATCGAAAAGGATCTTGGTTTGACCTACCGGTTCGTTGAGAGTGAGCGCCCGACCCGACGCAGACCAGGGGAATTTAGCAGTACCGACTTTGATGCCCTTCTCCTTGGCTTCGGTGTCGGTCAGACCGCACCAGGCCACTTCTGGCTCGGTGAAGACCACTGCCGGCACTGCGCGATTGTCATACTCCGACGACTTGCCGGCAATGACTTCGGCAGCCACGATTCCTTGTCGAATGGCACGATGAGCAAGCATCGGCTGACCAGAGACATCACCAATGGCGAAAATACGCTTATCAGCGCTTCTGAGCTTTTCATCGACTTTAATGAAACCGTGTTGGTCGATCTCTACCTCAGTGTTTTCCAGACCGAGTTCATCGGTATTCGGTCGGCGTCCGACAGCTATGAGGGCCTTGTCGAACTCCATGGTGGCGGGCACATCCTTTCCTTTCAGACTGGCTACCACTTTGTTGCCCTTGACCTCGAGACTCTCGACTCCAGTGCTCAAGAAGATTTGCTTGAATTCTTCCTCCAGCCGCGTTGCAAGCGGACGGACGAGATCACGATCGGCGCCCGGCAGCAGACCATCGAGCATCTCCACAACGGTGACTTCGCTGCCCAGAGAAGCATATACGGTGCCCATCTCGAGCCCGATATAACCCCCGCCAACGACGAGAAGCCGCTTCGGCACATCCTGCAACGCAAGCGCGCTGGTCGAATCCAAAATCAGGGGACTGTCTATATCAGCCGGATTCTTGAACAATTTAGGCAACTTGGTTGGTCGAGAACCGGTTGCGATGATTACATGCTTGAATTTGACGCGTACGGCACTCTCTCCATCGCGATCGACTCTCACGCTTTTGGAATCTTGGAAGGAGGCTCGCCCAACAAGGCGCTCGACTTTCGCCCCCTTTAGCATAGCGCCAATGCCCGAAGCGAGCTTGTCTATCACACCTTCTTTCCAGGACCGAAGCTCATCGACATTGATCTCAGGAGCGCCGAATTTGATACCAAACTCACTGGACCGACGCGATACATTTATTACTTCGGCGGCATGGAGAAGGGCTTTCGATGGAATGCAGCCCATGTGCAAGCATACTCCGCCCGGCTTGGGCTGGGCGTCGATCAAAATCGTCTTTATACCGAGCTCGGCTGCACGCAATGCTGCGGTGTAGCCGCCCGGTCCGCCGCCGACCACAGCAAGATCGACTTGTTCAACCATTTCACCAACGACCATAACCTGCCCTCCGGAAAACGAACTAAACTCTTCGACTTTCGATCAGTCAAGCATCAAGCTGAGCGGATCTTCCAGTAAATTGATGACATGCCTGACAAAATATGCGGCTTCAGCCCCGTCGGCCAGCCGATGATCGAACGAGAGTGCCAGAGGCATGATCGTGCCTATTTCGATAGCGCCATTCTTCACTATTGGCTTCTGGCTGGCCCGCGCCATACCGAGAATGGCAGCCTCCGGATAATTGACCATCGGCACCATACTGGTACCGCCGATGGCACCGATGTTCGTGATAGTGAAGGTGCCACCCTGCAACTTATCCAACTCGATTTTGCCACTCCTGGTCTTTTCGGCTATATCTGCCAAATCCTGGGCGATCTCCAAAATTGATTTCTGATCGGCATTCTGGATCACCGGCACAATTAATCCGCGTTCGGTCGCAACGGCCACGCCAATGTTGAAAAAGTGCTTGAAGACTATTTCGCCCTTAGCCTCATCCAGGCTCGAGTTGAATTGGGGATACTTCTTCAGTCCATTTACCACAGCCTTCACTGCGCAAGCAGTCATGGTCAACCGCGGTCCCTTACGCTCCTTCTGGCTGTCGCGTTTGTCCAGCAGCCGAGCCAACTCAGTGACGTTGGCCTCATCAAAGTGCGTGACGTGAGGAATGTGCGTCCACGAGAGCGTCATATTCATTGCGATCTTGCGGCGAATACTTTTCAAAGGCACGCGCTCTGTTTTTCCAAATCTATCGAAGTCGGGTAACTCGACCGGCTGAGCCACCATCGGGCTGGCATCAAATGCGGTGGCAGATCCGGCTCCGCCATATTTATCCTGGAGCGAGATTGCAGGTGCCTCTTGCTCGACAGGAGCAGGAGCGCTGTGATTCTTCGAAGCCATGCGGCTGATAGTGCCGGTCGCTGAAGCCTTAACATCTTCCTTCAAGACACGTCCATTGGGACCCGTTCCGGCCACGGAATGAAGGTCGACACCGAGCTCACGGGCCAGCTGCCTGACAGCAGGAGCGGCAGGAACAGGGCGGTTAGGATCATGAATTTTACCAGCTCGACCATTACCGGAAGCTGGGCGGGCGACCTCAGCCGGCTCTTTGACCTTGGTGGCTGCCGCTGTCTTGCTCGTTGAACCAGCGTCATTGACTGTCTTTTCGGCCGTGCTTGATGCCGATTTCTCCGCTTTGGCAGAGCCACCGACGTCAAAGCTGATCATGACACTACCGACGGTGACAACCTTACCTTCATCGACATGAATCTTGGTAATCGTGCCCTTGTAGGGTGAAGGAATTTCGACAACCGCTTTGTCCGTCTCAACTTCGAAAAGAGGCTGATCCTCTTCGACGGCGTCTCCCTCTTTGACTTTGATGCTAAGAATCTCAGCTTCGTGAATGCCTTCGCCAAGATCAGGTAACTTGAAGTCGACTGTCATGTTTTTCCTCTTCGTCCTTTAGAAACCGCCTATGACTGTTTAATCTCACCTGGTCTAAAAATTGAGCGTCTCTTTGCAGGCAAAAATAACGCGCTCAGAATCGGGAAGGTAATAGCGCTCTTTCGAGAAATAGGGGATTGGAATATCGAAGCCCGTAACTCGCTTGACAGGCGCCTCGAGGTACATGAGAGCGTGCTCGTTGATGCGAGCGATTATCTCCGCACCGATACCACAATTGCGCTGCCCCTCATGAACAATCACGCAGCGCCCGGTTTTCATCACCGACTTGATGAATGTTTTGTGATCCATAGGCGAGACGGTCAGGAGATCAACCACTTCGCAAGAGATGTTGTCGTCCTCTTCCAACTCCTCGGCCGCTTCAAGCGCCGCTCGCAAACTGGCTCCATAGGAAATGATCGTGAGGTCGCTTCCCTCCTTGACGATCTGAGCCTGACCGATTGGCAAGGTCTCCATCTTTTCAGGAACCTCTTCGCGGAAAAGGCGATAGCAAGCTTTCGGCTCGAGATAAATGACAGGATCGGGATCCTGAATGGCGCTGTGCAAAAGAGCACGAGCGTTGCGCGGTCCCGAAGGAATGACCACCTTCAATCCGGGAGTGTGGGCGTAATAGGCTTCACGACTTTCAGAATGGTGCTCCAGCGCTCTGATACCGCCGCCATAAGGGGCTCGCATCACCATCGGCAGATGAATCCTACCGCGGGTACGATTGCGGAACCGTGAGGCATGACCTTCGACTTGATGAAAAGCGTAATAGTCAAAACCGGTGAACTGAATCTCGCATACAGGTCGCATCCCGTTAATTGACATGCCAATCGCCGTGCCGACGATAGCAGCTTCGGCAAGCGGCGTGTCTATAACTCGATTATCGCCGAACTTGGCATAAAGCCCTTCCGTGATTCGAAACACCCCTTCGTCCTGACCGACGTCTTCACCCATGACGACCACTCTCTCATCGCGATCCATTGCTTCGTGAAGCGCGAGATTGATTGCCTTAGCCATATTGATTTCAGCCATCTTGAACTCCTGTTGCTCAAATTCTGGAAAGCGTTTTACGACCGTGCTCCTGTTTCGCTCTTCGCCTTTTTGGCTTTGCGATCGTTCTCGCGCTTGATGTACTCGCCAAGCTCTTCGCGTTGCTCCTGGAGGAACTGCGGCACATCGGAGAAAACATGGTCGATGATATTGTAGGGATTGGTGAGATCCTCACACTTCGCCATTTCCTCAGCTTTCTCGACAGCTTTCTTGACCTGGCTATCGACGTCTGCCTCCATCTCTTCGAGATCCTTAGGCGACATGACACCTTTATTGACTAGATACTTTCCAAACCGAATCAAGGGTTCCTTCTTCATCCACTCATCGGTTTCTGCATCACTTCGATATCTCTTCGGATCGTCAGCAGTTGTATGGGGAGTCAATCTGTAGGTAAGCCCTTCGATGAGACTGGGTCCCAATCCGGCTCTGGCTCTTTCTACCGCCTCTTTTGTAGCGACATAGACAGCCAATACATCATTGCCGTCAACTCGAATTCCGGGGATGTTGTAAGCAATGGCCCGTTGAGCGATGGTTTCGCAATTCATCTGGCGGCTGAGCGGCACAGAGATAGCATATTGATTGTTTAAACAAACAAAAACGACCGGCGCCTTAAATACGGAAGCGAAGTTGAGCGCTTCATGACAATCACCTTCCGAAGCGGCTCCATCACCGAAGTATGTCATTACAACATTCTTCTCTTTTTTGATATTCATCGCCATGGCGATGCCGACAGCATGAGGAAGTTGCGTGGCAATTGGAACGCAGATAGGCAAGTCGTTGACAAGTTCGGGTGGACGTGTGCCTTCTTCGAAACCGTTCCAAAATAGGATTATGTTTTCAATAGGCCAACCTCTATAGAGCATTCCGGCAAGCTCTCTGTAAGCAGGAACGTGCCAGTCATCTTTGCCGATGTTGGCAGCGGAACCCATCGAAATAGCTTCGTGACCAGCTGACTGGGGAAATGTCCCAAGTCGTCCCTGACGCTGCATTTTCAACATGCGCTCATCCGTCCGACGACCAAGCAGCATGTACCGATACATCTCCTTAAGTTTGTCAGCCGGTATATCCGGTTCTAGCTTCTTGTCGAGATTGGCATTCTCGTCGAGAATCGACAGGTACTCGATCTTTTGTGCGATCTCAATCACTTTCCGTGGCATGTTATGTCACCTGGTTAACGAAGGCTTCGATATTGAAAGTAACCACATCGTCGATGCTAGATCTCGCGGGTTGGTTGGACGCCACCCTATTGACGATCAGCATCAGACCATGAAAGTATGTCATACGGCGTCAGTAAGTTCTATTAATATGGCATGAAGAAAACGCTAAAACGGGCGTTTTTGAGCCAAAATCTGAATGAATCATAAAAATTCCAACATTGAAGAAAATTTAGTACGGCCAGAGCGAAAAGGTCTGACCAAGCCCGATTGGCTCAGAGTCAAGCTGCCGACCGGCACGGGCTATCGCAAGGTCAAGAGTCTGATTGAAGAGCACGAGCTCAACACCGTGTGTGAATCGGCTGCCTGTCCGAATCGGGGCGAGTGCTGGTCGCGTCAGACGGCAACGTTCATGATTCTGGGCAACATATGCACCCGTAGTTGTGGATTCTGTAATGTCATCACCGGCAAGCCCACTGAGCTTGATCTCGACGAACCGCGCCGCGTAGCCGATGCCGTTCGCCTCATGGATCTGAAGTACGCAGTGATCACGTCGGTCAATCGTGACGAATTGAAGGATGGTGGTGCCCAGGTCTGGGCCGAGACAATCCGACTGGTCAGGCAAAGCAATCCCAACACCAAGATCGAAGTTCTGATTCCTGACTTCTGCGGCAACTGGGATGCGCTAGATACGGTCATCGACGCAAAACCGGATGTGCTCAACCACAATACAGAAACGGTTCCCAGACTGTATCTGCAAGTCAGGCCGCAGGGTAAATTTCAACGAAGCATGGAGCTTCTCGACCGAGCCAAGAAGCGCGGAATGGTCACCAAATCCGGTATCATGGTCGGACTGGGCGAGAGACAAGACGAGGTTATCGAAGTCCTGAAGGAATGGCGAAAGGTAAATGTCGATCTGGTCACCCTTGGGCAGTATATGCAACCAACATTGAACCACCTTCCGGTCGATCGTTGGGTTACTCCAGACGAGTTCGACTTTTATCACACGGAAGGCATCCAGATGGGATTCGAAAACGTCTTTTCCGGCCCACTTGTTAGAAGCAGTTACCACGCCGACGAACAATCGCAAACTTTACTTTGAGCACCAAAAACATAGCTGTTATCGGATTCTCTGCGATTGTACTGTCCGGCGCGTTCTTGCTGTTCACCCTTGAGCCACTGGTCGGAAAGCTGGTCACACCAGCTTTCGGAGGAACCGCCGGCGTGTGGTCGGCATGCATGTTGTTCTTCCAGGTCGCTCTGCTAAGCGGATATTTTGCCGCTTATTCAATTTCAAGATTAGCGATGAGCCGGCAAGTCATCATATATGGTGCACTTTTGATCGTCTCCACGTTTTTCAGCAGACCGCCCGGTCTGACGGCCTGGTTCTGCAACGATATCAACAACCCAGCTCTAGACCTAATGGGAGCCCTCACACAACGCCTGGCACTTCCCTTTATCGTGCTGTCTACAATCAGCATCATGATGCAGACCTGGTACCGACGCATGAAGCTTGGCGATCCGTATCCGCTTTATAGCGTATCCAACATTGGGTCGATGGTGGCTTTGCTGGCATATCCTATCTTGATAGAACCGGCAATCGCACTCGAAAACACGACGCAACTATGGTCATATTGCTACATCGGACTGGTAGCGCTTGCCCTAGCTATGTGCGCCGCCATGATGAACATGCAAAAACGCGGATTGCTTATCGCCGACAACACCACCGAGGCGGAAGGCTCGACAAGCGCTCCGAAACCGACACTCCGCGATGGACTTTTGTGGTGCTACTTGAGCGCGGCCGGCTCAATCACTTTATTGGCGTTCACAACATACATTACCCAAGACGTGACACCGATGCCGCTCTTTTGGGTATTACCTCTTGCCGCATATCTATTGACGTTTATCTTACTGTTCGTTAATCCCAAGGTTTACTTCCGTCGGGCCTATATCTTTATTTCAATGACGCTGTGGCTGTCCGAACTTTTTGTCTTTGCACAGGCCAGCGCCACCCCGTCAAGAGACAGCCTGGCCCTGCTATTCGCCGTCAACCTCGCCCTCATGTTTTTCATGTGCATGGTCTTTCACGGAGAACTCGTAGCTCGACGGCCGCACCCAATTTACCTTCCGACCTTTTATGTGGCGATGGCCTTCGGTGGCGCCGTCGGTGGCATTTTCGTCAATTTCATCGCCCCTCTGATTTTCAGCTTCTACGCGGAGAGACAGCTCGCAGTGGTACTGCTGGTAGTAGTGGCCGCAGGGCTTGTCGTCACCAAACGGTTTAGGAAAGAAGGCAACCTTGAGGGGGTGTCGACCCTCAGTCGTCTATCGTCAAAGTTGCTTGAGGTCATGGTTCTAGTAATGGCTCTCCTCTCTCTCTCTCTCTGCGCCGTTCCATTTTTCTTCCTGCGCAGTTCAGTGATAGCCGAGCAACGTAATTTCTACAGCAGTATTCAAATCACCTCTCGAAAACCGGAGAACGGCCCGAATGAGATAGCTATGGTCCATGGTCGCGTTATTCACGGTTTGGAGCTCAAGAATGTGCCTCCCGAAAAGGCGAACGGACTCTACTGGAAAAACGTGTCCATTGCCTTTCAACTCGCCCGCGAGATGAAGACCAGAACGTCGGTCTCAGCGACGCTCAAGGTCGGCATTGTAGGACTTGGCGTCGGCGGAAATGCCGCCTTTGCAAAAGACGGCGATTCGATCAAATACTACGAACTCGACCCTAAGGTGGAGTATCTTGCCCGAAAATATTTCTCGTTTATTAAATCAAGCAAAGCCAATGTAGAAGTGTTGATAGGCGACGGTCGCTCGGTACTCAATCGGGAACCCAGCCAAGCATTCGACCTCCTGTTTATCGACGTATTTAACGGAGATTCAATTCCGGTTCATTTGATCAATAAACAGGCCATGGAGATATATCTCAGACATCTGAAACCTGATGGCGTGCTGGTATTCCACGTATCCAACCGATTCCTCAAGCTGCCACCGGTCATCGGCAATCTCGCTAAAGAATTTTCGTTGAACGCCGTGACGTCAACAGTGCAAGGGTCGACTCATGTTTTCTTGACCAGAGACCCGGCCCTCCTCGATACCGTCAAGCACATCTACGAAGCCGGGAAGGCAGATTATGGACAGGCGATCATCACAAAAACCGAGCCGGATCCGAATCAGAGACTCTGGACCGACGATTACGTCAACCTCCTGCCATTGCTGAACACTGAAGCGCCCAATCTGAAATAGCGTGTAGATCGTATACGTCTACATTGGGATTTCGAGAAACGCATCGCGGAGCCCCGGCGACTCGCAGGCGCCGAGCATGATCGTCTACGTCCCGGTGACGACACAGCAAGTCGTTCGTTCGACTAGAAGAGCTTCAACCCCTTTTTGTAAGTCGGCTGAGTATCCTGTAACTGCTCTTCTCGTACCATTTTGGTGAACTCCGCGCCGGCGAGATCATACTCAACTAAGAAGCGGTTACCGTTGTTGATCACCCAGGAGAGAAGGTCATCTGCGCCCGGCTGCCTTTTCGAAATCAAATCGAGCGCAACATACGTCTTCGCTTCCACCAACTCGTCATCAGTTCTTGCGGCACGGAAAAGCCAATCCTTATCCTTAGTCCGCGCACCAGAAAAATACTGGAAGATTGGGTAAGGCCAAACCGTCTTTTCCAGTTCGGTTGGTTCGTACGTGACCTTCACGGAGGCTGGATTGCCGGTAGATTTCTCGAGCGCCAGATACTTCAGCAATGAAGCATAGACTCGCATATCGCTCTGAAGAGCAAGCACCTCGTCGCAATCGCGCACAGCTCCTGCATAGTCGCCGAAGGAATAGCGCGCAGCAGCACGATTGAAATAGAACTGATCGGCTGGATTTTTGCCTACCGAAGCGCACAGTGCTTTTTGTAAGGCGTATTGAGCTTGTTTTTCTGAACCAACACCGTTGAATATATAGGCAAGCAACGTGAGGGCACTGACGGAATTGGGATTTGTTCTAACAACATCGTCGAGAACCTGCACTGCGCTTTTCGTCTCGCCCATCGCCCTCAGTAGTTTAGCCTTGCAGACACAATAGTAGACTTCACTACCGTCATGAAGTGCGATCAGTTGGTCGAACGTTCCGGTCGCATTCTTGTAGTCTTTCAGTCGGGCATAACACTTCGCACGCGTCTCCACAAGCCAGGTTTGAGAGGCACCAGCAGCAATGGCTCTATTACAACTGGTCAAGGCATCCCCATAGTTGCAACCTTGAAATTGAACGTAAGCCCGGAAGGCAAGCGCTTCTTGATTGTCTGGCGAGCGGGCCAAAACTTTGTCGATGTCTTTGAGGGCAAATTTAAAGTTGTCGGCAGAACCTTTTAGAGCGACCTGAATATTGGCATGCGCCCTTGTCAATAAAGCCTCATCGGCTGTTGCTTTCAGCTCTATGGCTTGATCTGCATCAGCCAGAGCCGCTCGCCTTTGCAAAATCGAGTCCTCTTTCAATTTCAAGCGCGCGCGAAACATGTATGCGGAGCCAACCTTAGGGTTGAGCTCAATCGCTCTATCGAGGTCGGCAAGCGCATCCTTGTCACGTTCGAGACCCATGAGGGCAGCACCACGATATGCCAGAGTCAAGCTGTCGTCCGGTTTTCTTTCAAGCTGTTTATTAAAAGCTTCAATAGCTTTGTTGTTTTCGAAACGCTCGAGAGATTCGACTCCTTTCAAAAACCAGTAGCGGTTACGAAAATCAAAAGGCAGAGTAGTAGCCAAAATAACCAGCGCTACGAAGACAGCGCAGGTGAGCGCGGTCCCGCCATACAAAGCGATAGCGCTGCGCTTGCCGGCGAGAATCCAACCCAGAACAAAGCCGCTCACAAGACCGCCTATGTGGGCGGCATTGTCAAAACCTGCCACCACTCCAAAAACAAGACTGAGAAGAATGAATGTAGCTATCGACTTGCCGGCTTTGAAAAACTCAATCTTATCAATTTCGTTTTCATGCCCTTTGAATACGCCGACAACAGCACCAAGGACGCCATAAATTGCGCCAGACGCTCCAGCACAACAAAGATCAGGATTCCACAACAGGCTGAGGGCAGAGCCGCAGAGACCACTGATTAGATAGATCACGACGAATTTCTTCGTGCCGAACAGGCGCTCGACCGCCGAGCCAAGGTCCCACAACGCCCACATATTGACCGCGACATGAATAAGCCCGAAGTGCAAGAACATGCAGGTGAACATCCGCCACCACTGCCCGTCGAAGGTGCGAGGCGCATAGTCGCCGCCCCAGTCGATCATGAGTCCAATGGACGGCAAAAGAATTGCCATCCCTCGAGATGCGACACACATTGCCACGAAGACGGCGAAGTTGATTGCGATCACTGCCTTGGTAGCTGGAAAGCCGGTCTGAATGGACCAGGGCTTCAAAATTTCGAAGATGTTGCGCGCAGGCGCGGCTTTGGGCTCGCCATCGGCACTGGGAGCGCCTTCCATTCGATTGGACTCTGATTCAGAAGTCAAATTTTCCTCTTACCAACTTCCGATGGACTCGAGCGCAGTCAAGCGATAAGTAATTATCATAGTAGTTCTGGAAACTTGCCGCCGCATCTATAAAGCTTTTCAATCGACGATTCATCTAAATTGTGTACCGGTGGTATACCATTTTATTCGGTTGGTCGCCCTGCCGGCTTCGAGTCGGCCAAGGAGTATTGCCGTGCACCTTTTCAACGAATTGGTAATTCAAAACAGACCGCTTGTCGGGACGATTATGACGCTCAGCCCGCCCTGTGTAGTTGAGGCCGTTTCACGCTGCGGCTTCGATTGGCTCTGGATAGATATGGAGCATTCCCCGCTTGAACTCGATCAAGTGCAGAGCATGCTTATGGCTAAGACTAGCCGCTGTGCAGCCTTTGTTCGCATCCCCGGAAATGACGAGATTTGGATAAAACGGGTTCTGGACCTCGGTGCAGACGGAATTATCGTCCCACAAGTGAGAACTCAGGCTGAGGCGCTAAAAGCGGTAGTGGCGGCTAAGTACCCACCATTCGGCACGAGAAGCGTTGGTCTCGCCCGCGCTCAAGGCTTCGGCATGGAATTCTCCAACTATGTCCGCGATGCCAACAGCGAGACTACAGTAATTTTGCAAATTGAACACCTCGATGGTGTGCAAAACATAGATGCAATTTTGAAAATTGAGGGGATCGACGCCATCATCATCGGCCCCTACGATCTTTCAGGCAGCTACGGCAAACTGGGGGAGGTCGACGATCCTCAGATAATCGAAGCGATTCAAGTTGTCCTGGATGCCTGCAAGCGTCATGGAGTACCGATAGGAATTTTCTCGCTTTCGCCGGAGAAAGGAAAAGCCTACATAAAACAAGGTTTTCAGTTGCTCGCACTGGGCGTTGACATGCACTTCCTCTGGACATCGGCCAAGGCGAGCTTCGAATCGGTCGTAGCAGCAATTTATTCCGAAGGTCAACAGAACAGCTAATACGAGGAGACGATCTGTGTCAGAAAAAAACATTTTGCACGAAATTACAGAAGAAGAGACCACATACGATTGCAACGGACGCAATCTACCTCTGTTTATAGCCGGACCGGTATCAAATAAAAAGGCACCGGCCTTGATACTGGTACACGAGATCTTCGGTCTCAACGACCATATTCGCGATGTAGCAAGACGCTTTGCTGCCCAAGGGATTAGAACATTCGCCACCGATCTTTTTCACGGTCGTGAAAATATGCCCGAAGACAAAAACGATCTGCAAGGAATGCGCGCCGTGTGGGAAAAGATTCCGGATGGCGAGCTCATTGGTGATCTGCAAGTCTTATTCATGAACATATCAAAACGCCAGGACGTAATCACGCAGAGCATCGGTACTCTTGGATACTGCATGGGCGGCGCAATCGCCTTCATGTTCGCCTGCTCGAATCCATCGGTCGCATTTGCTATCGACTATTACGGACGCGTCAAGTATCCAGAACTCACCACAGAAAAGCCCAAACATCCAATCGACTATGCAGTAGGTAAGCTCTGCCCGGTGCTCGGCATCTTCTCCGGCATTGATCCGCTAATCACGCTCACAGATGTGGAGTTGTTTGAACAGACGGCGATGAAGTATGCCAGCCATGCCGAAGTGAAAGTTTACCTCAATGCCCCGCATGCCTTCTTCAATGATCGCAGAGACAATTACAGAGAAGAAGAAGCGAAAGACGCATGGCAACTTACGCTCGCCTTTATAGACCGGCATGTGATGGTAAAAACCCATTGAGAAACACGATATCGTATTTGGTATCAGTTGCAGCCGTCCTCATCGCACTGTCGGAAGGATCTCTTCAGGCCAAGACCGATCCGGATTGGGTGGAAGACCCAAAGGAAGAGACGAGTGGACAGGTTGAGGTAAAAGACGGACAGACAATTCTCAAGCTGGGCGTAAAGCATTCAAACTCAATGAATCCTGTCCCGGACTCGCTCCAGGCTGGTTCTCTCTTTGACGACAGCATGCTCTTGGACGATACCGTTTCGTTACTCTGGTATCCAATTCCCTCGTGGCTGGCTGGAACATGGAAAAGGAATACCGAGACAACCGTATTCACTCATGACTACGCTTCCGGCTACAGCAACCGACAGACTCGCACCTTCATGTCCGAACAGACAGCAGACTTCGGTGTGCAGAAGGACAAGAAGGGAGTGATCTGGAATTGCAATCTGGCAAACAGGGGGGTTTCCGATCGGGGCAGCTATCGCTCCGTAGCGATTGTCAAATCAAAGGAGCCGCTCAAATCGAGCGAGGGCGAGGTCATCTTCAGGGAGGTTTTCACCGTAGTCCACGTGGTCAAAGAATCAAATTTGATCGTCGATTCATTTCTTATAGAGTCACTGACACGCCACCGACCTTTGATGGACGGAAGCCTAAAGACAGAAATGTCGGTAAAAGTTTATAACCCTTCGGGCACACCGAGACAAGTTCAGGAAAACGTAGCGCATGAACTTCCCATCAAGCGATTCGTTCTATTGGATCGGTACAAGGACAAAAACCTCAAAGCTGAATTCGCTGACTTCCTGAGAACAAAGGGCTTGGATAACCTGATACCGGATTGAGGACGTGGTTTGCAGAGTCCGACGACAAGAAGTCTTTCATGGGAGAATTCCCATTTATTTCCACACACTTGATCATAAACGTCGTCTAATTAGTATTTCCCGCCGCGGAAGTGGCGAATCCCAAAAGCCTTATCATTACGACCTTTTCAGACTCTCTTTCAAGATTGTTTTGCATTTTTCGTCTGTTCTTGAATTTTTTTTCTCTAGACGGCAGTATTGTTTTGTTCCACAATGCTCTTGACAATCATCAGTCTCGACACTAATTGGCTCAGTCTAAATGCAACTGACAAGGGACTCGACAAAGTTGGCTTCATTAATAGAAACCAGGCAAACAAAAAATACGGCGAACCAGCCCATTATGTCCGATGGCGACATTCTAAGTAGCTGGATGAGCCAAGATGCACTGACTCCGTTCGCTCGACTTGATACTGTCGACGGTGTTGCAACTAATTCTGAACTAATTACGAAAAGTTTTTGTGGAGAGCTTTCCGATCAGGATGTGACGATAAGTCGCCCAATGATTCGGGATCTGTCTGGTCTGGCGTTGAACGATGGCGAGTCAGTTCACTCGAACGGCTCGCTCATCGATTCATTGTTCAACGACGAACCTGATTCAGACATCGGCATTCCCGGCGAATGGCTCTACTTTCTTACCTCACAAGCCTCGAGTCAGGACAAAGAAGTAGCGGCAGCGCGAAGCGATTGCCCCAGAAAGCTGCTCAATTTTCTGGCATATGACGAATCAACCTCAGTACGCAGTGCCATTGCCGGCAATCGATCGACATCGGAAGCCACACTGGATGCGCTCAGCCGCGATCCCGATCCTGTGGTGCGGCAATCAATTGCAATCAATCCGTCCTCTCCGCAGTCGGCCTTAGCCCGACTCGCGTTGGACGAAGTTGTGGTCATTCGCCAGGCAATTGCCAACAATCAACGCACACCACTTTCAACGCTGCAAACGCTCGCCTTTGACAGCGAGATGTCGGTCAGAAGATGCGTGGCTGTCAATCCGTTTTCGCCCACACTTACCCTGTCATCGCTGAGCGACGACCGCGAGCTCGCCGTCAGGCAAGCAGTCGCGGCCAATCCAAAGAGCACTGCCGAAATTCTGCACAAACTCTGTCGAGATACGAATCTCTACGTGCGCAGAGAGATTGCCGCGCACAAAAACGTCTCGGAAAAATCGCTGATGTCGCTTTCCTTCGACTCGGATCTGTTCATTCGCATGCTTACGGTGATGAATGAAAGTCGCCCGGCAGAGCTGCTTGAGCGATTCGCTTACGATCCCGCCCCGGAAGTGAGAATTGCTTTGGCCCGTTCGCATGATTGCAGCGTCAACCTGATGTGGCGCCTCGCCCGTGACGAAGATCAACGTGTGCGGCACTGGCTGGCGCGTAATGAAAACGCTCCACCGGAGATTCTGCTAGCCCTCTCCCGAGACGACTGCGAGATGGTTCGCCATGCCGTGGCCAGCAACCCACAAAGTCCACCGGCTGCGATTCGACAACTTTCTGCCGATAAGACCACTTACGTTCATAGTATCAGGCCTGGTACCAGCCTAAATCTCGCCCGTGTCTCTCCGCACTCGATGCGCAAACTGATCAATGAAAACAATCACTATGCGAAGATGGTGATGGCCGGTCAGCTCGAGACACCAAAAGACATTCTGAATCGACTGGCGATGGATGAGTCCTCGGGCATAAGAATGCGCGTGGCGGCCAATCCCAGCGCGGCACCGTGGACCCTTCTCAGGCTCGCTGAGGATAGTGATGTCCGAGTACGTGAGTGGGTGACTCGTAACAGCTACGCTCCGTTTGCAGCTCTCTCAATCCTGGCTGCTGATGCCGATCCTTACGTCAGAATCCTGGTGGCCAGGACGGTCTATCTTCCTCAAGAAATCCGAAGAGTGATGACCTACGATCACGACTATTGGGTCAGAAAAACTGCGTGCCACCATGCATGGGAATCGTTAAGCAGAGCCAGTCGAACGCGACTAGCAACAAGTATTCCACCTTCAATCACGACACCAACCGTGATATCGGCATCCATCTAGCAGGTTAAATGCTGAAAAATTTTGAGCGTAATGCATACAATCATGCGTGATGAGGCATAAAAACAATGGTGCTGGACTGGACTGAATCATAAATAACCTTATCTTCGAGGAGACGGTTTGCCGGTTTCGGCAACATCCGCCTTTCGGATGACGTCGACTCGGTTGTAAGTAGACCATGCTATAAGTTAAACTCTACGCTCCTGGGCGAACAACAGGACCTTCTCTTTCAATGCTCACAACTTACCTCTCACCCAGGGCCAATTCGGGCGAAGCCGCCAAGGTGGAACAACCGGCGAAAAAGCCTACTGCCGAGCGTTTTGCCGGTCTGACCCTGAGCGCACTGCTGGCTTTTTCATTTTCGATCACAACTGCGTGTGCCTTGCCCATCTCGACCAACGAAACAGTGGAACATGCCGCCGCTTTGAAGCAGGCACCCACATACCATGCACAGATCGAGCTCGGCACTGACAGCCCGCGACAGAAGGGCTTGATGGAGTGGAAAAGTGCCAGTCCTAGCGAGGCCTACCTCGTGTGCGTTCATGCCTGGGGGCTTTCAGCTAGAGAATTCAACGGCTTCGGCGAGGAGATGGCCCGCCGTGGTTTCAACACTGTGGCTATCGATGTCCGCGGATTTGGCCTGGGTCGGAAGGAAAAAGGCGCCAAGCGCATCGACTTCGAGGGCACGGACAACGACATCGTCCAGATCATCAAATCGCTCAAGAAAAAGGCACCAGACAAAAAGATTTTCGTAGTTGGCGAGTCGATGGGAGGAGCGATAGCGCTCAGAGTCGGCGCCCAGCACCCAGAACTCGTCGACGGTGTGATTTGCTCGGCACCAGCATGGCAAATCTTCCAGGTAAAGAAGATAACCATGGAAGGTCTCGTCGACCAGATTTTCGGAGAGCCCGGACTGGCAGCCCGTACTGTGGCTAGCATGGCATCAAGCAACAAAGAATTGCACAAGCGTTGGCTGTCCGATCAGGTGTATAGGACCAACTACTCTGTGCCTGAGGCTTACTCGTACTACAGACTAATGAGAGCAACGCCGAAATGCGCTGAAGGCATAAGAAACGTGCCGGTTCTTGTAATGCAAGGCTCAAAAGACAAACTATCGAAGCCGGAAGCATCGGCAAAGTTGTTTAAAATGATCGATAACAACAACAATAAACAATTCGCCATAGTTGCAGGTGCCGAACACTTGGTGCTGGAGGAGAACCAGCTCACCCAACCAGTTGCAGATTTCGTACAAAACTGGATACTTAGCCGATTGAATGAGGCCGGCAAGACGGCAGAGTCACCACATGTGGTGGTAATTGAAAAGGACAAGCTGCCATTGTCGGAAGAAAGAGAGATTCAGAGATTAAAACAGATGGCAGGTTCAACATAACTGCTGCCTCGTTGTAACTCTTTGAGCAACAGCCTTAGAGAGTCGAATTTTGAATCGAAGATGTGGAACCTATTATTTGCGCCGTCTTGACGCGAATGCCCCTTCGCGCGAGGAGCTGAAGCCCAATTCGGTCTGCGTCCGAGGAATAATTCATCACACCAGTTCGAGCAAAAACGCACAAGAGAGCTGGGACCTGTTCTTAAATCGAAGTCACGGAAACAGCCAACCAAACCTGGATGAGCGGTATCGCTAAGTTGCTGCCTAAGGTCGTGTTACTGTTCCAGTAATCAGTCCATAAGGTTCTGAAGTTGCGATGAAGACCTCATCCCTGTTTTCCAAACCGAACGGTTCAAGATTGAACGGTATGCGATGCTCGTTAGGCATCGTAATCGTTATCTCTTGCACGGTCTTGATCCGTTCCAACGCGATCTGCCCGATATCGTGCAAGGTGTGCTGCACAGCCAGGCTGTGATGCTGGGCAAACACCTCAAGCACTATTGAGCGAACCTGCTCATAGGCCTTTTGGTAGGCCGCATTGTCATCGTTGTAAGTCCAGTGAGCCTCGACACTGGTTCCAAAGATCCGATCCTTGACTTCAGCAAGGGTTGTATAGCGATCTCGCACGAAACCCCAAAATTCGGAAGCCGTTGTTTTAACCAACTTCAAACCAACAATCCCCGACGTGACCTCCAACGACTCTCTGGTCGCCTTCACAACAGCGACGTGCTTCTCATTACCCGCCCCATAGAATGAATTCGGGTGCGGCTTTCCATTTACATCGATGCGATGCCATAGCTCTTCCTCGAGTTCGATCGTGCAGATGGAAATGCTCGGGTATGTATCCAAGAAGTGCTTAGCCAAAGTCTTTCCAAACGACTCGATGTCGACGAGCTTGTTTTCGGCTGCCAATACGTAGACAGTGTTCTTCATTGAATCAGTAGCGACGACTTCGGCATTGTCGCCATGCGTGTACGAACGTTCGAACTTGCCTTCAAGCTGAATGGAGACCACGACTTCGTGAAGAACGTGCTGATCCTTCTCGCGAGTAACTTTGGTAAGCCGTACTCTTGATTTGCCATAGGCATTGTGCGTCATCTCGTTCACTGGTTGCTTCTCCGCTGTTATTCCGCCGCCGTCCTGCCGTGTCATTGGTCCTACCCTAAAACTTATTGGGTCCATGATTATACGACCTCTGGTCGATATCGCCAGAGTTTTCAAATGGTGCGCTTGTCATGCAGATAACGATGAGAATACGCTTATTTGATCGGTCAGAAACGCCACCCGTTGCATATGAGACAATTATTGCGCACATATACGAGGCTCAACGTAAATGAGAAGAGCTGCGTATGTCGCTTGAGCGGACAAAAACTAGTGGGTCGGTAGTAATGAATTCGGAAAAAACTTTCGGCATTCGAAGCAATCGTGTTGTGACACCGGAGGGCATACAGAGACTCTGTGTGATCGTCGAAGATGGAAAGATCGCGGATCTATCAATTAGCGAAGAGCGCTTTGGATTTGAGATTCACGACGTTGGAGATTCTGTCGTGATGCCAGGTCTGGTCGACTGTCACGTCCATCTTAACGAACCGGGACGCACCGAATGGGAAGGTTTTGAAACCGGCACCAAAGCAGCTGCAGCGGGTGGAACCACGACCATCACGGATATGCCGCTCAACTCCAATCCGGTGACTACCACGCCGAAGGCTCTGGAAGAAAAATTGGAGGCGGCACAAAGTAAGCTCGAAGTCGATTGCGCTTTCTGGGGCGGAGTGATTCCAGGCAACCAGGATTCACTGGAGCCGCTGATTGCAATGGGTGTAAAGGGATTCAAATGTTTTCTCATCCATTCAGGCATCGATGATTTTCCCAATGTAACCGAAGACGATCTGCATGTTGCCATGCCGATTCTCGCGAAACACCGTGTTCCACTTCTGGTGCACGCAGAGCTCGAATGCGCTGACTCACATCCGGAAGATTGGAGCGACCGAGCATCTTCATACCGAGCCTTTCTCAACTCGCGACCGAGACGTTGGGAAAATGACGCTATCGACCTGATGATCCGACTGTGCGAACAGCATAACTGTCCCGTACATATCGTCCACCTCTCCTCCTCTGAGGCCATACCTTCGATTCAGGCAGCCAAAGCGAAAGGTCTGCCGTTCACCGTCGAGACCTGCCCACACTACTTGACCTTCGCCGCAGAAGAGATCACGGACGGCGATCCGCGCTTCAAGTGCGCACCACCGATTCGCGAAAGTGAAAATCGCGAAAAACTCTGGGACGCTGTAATGGATGGGACTATAGACTTCATCGTCTCAGATCACTCGCCATGCACACCTTCTCTCAAGTTTTTGAATGAGGGCAATCTGCAGAAAGCATGGGGAGGCATCTCATCTATGCAATTCGTCCTACCGGCAGTCTGGTCGCAAGCATCACGCCGAGGCGCAACAATTCAGCAGGTAACAACTTGGCTCAGCAAGAATCCGGCAGAGCTTCTCGGTCTATCCGACCGTAAAGGCAGAATCGCAAAAGGTTTTGATGCCGATTTCGTAGTCTGGAATCCAGAAACAGAGACCAGAATTGAAGCAGCGATTATCCAACATCGCCACAAAGTCACGCCTTACGATGGCATGGACCTCCGTGGAAATGTCGAGGCGACATATGTTCGAGGACAACTAGTGTATAAAACCGGAGCTCTGTCCAACGGTGCTGTCGGGCGCATGTTACTTCAACAACGTGTAGAGGTGAGCAAATAATGGAACGCGGATTCAATCTAGATGCTGCAGTCTTTAGCGGCTTCATAGACCTTGCCTCAGAAAAATTCGGCGGTAAGGTGCTCCAGGCAAGCGACGATTTCTTCGCAGAAAAAGAAAATCTGATCAAGCCGGGACGTGGCATTTTCATTCCGGACAAATATACCGAGCGCGGCAAATGGATGGACGGTTGGGAGACTCGCAGAAAGCGAGTTGCCGGACATGACTGGTGCATCATCAAGTTGGGAACGCCTGGTATCATTCATGGTGTCGATATAGACACCAATCATTTTCTCGGCAATCACCCACCGTACGCGTCGATAGAAGCACTCTACCTGGAGGCCGACGCCACCGACCAACAACTGCGTGAAGCTGACTGGACTGAGATTTTACCGAAATCGCCGTTGAAGCAAGGATCTCAAAATATCTACGCGATGACTAGCTCAGTTCCCTGGACGCACTTGCGTTTGAATATTTATCCTGACGGTGGCGTAGCTAGATTGAAGGTTTTCGGATTTGCTTACAAAAACTGGCAGACCGTTACAGAAGACGAGCTTGTCGACCTGGCCGCAGCCGAAAATGGTGGATTGGTTGTAGCGTGCAACGACATGTTTTTCGGCAATAAAAACAACATGATTATGCCAGGAAGAGGCGAAAACATGGGCGATGGTTGGGAAACAAGGCGCAGACGCGATCTTCCCGGTCACGATTGGGCTGTAGTAAGGCTGGCCCAGGCAGGAAAGTTACGCAAAATAGAAGTTGATACCAACCACTACAAAGGCAATTTCCCTGACTCATGCTTCATCGATGGGCTCTATGCCCCCGGTCAACACGTTGATACGCTGACTGCAGGCGATTTTCAGTGGACCAGCATCCTTCATAAAACAAAGTTGCAAGCCGATCATAGACACTTCTTCGAACAAGAACTCGTTCATGACGGACCTTGGACGCACATTCGTCTGAGCATCGTTCCTGACGGCGGAGTGAGCAGATTTAGAACCTGGGGACACATCGTTCCGATGTCCGAATTGACGAACGAAACGAACAACGAACTCAAGTCTATCCAGCGAGCTGGCAGATGATTAATTGCCACCAGATTCAGTGCACTGCGTAAACGGAATTAGAGATATATGAGCCTGCAGTCGAAAACCAATATGAAGGTCGATCTACTAAATCAGCTTGACGAACAAAACGCACTTGAAGCATTGCTCAAGTGCTGCGGTAGTCGAAGATGGGCCGAGCTTATGCTGGCATCCCGACCATTTAAGAACGAAGACAGTCTGGATGGAGAAATAACGAAGACATTTGCCAAACTCGATCGCTCCGACTGGTTAGATGCCTTCGCAGCGCATCCCAAGATTGGTGATGTCGACAGTCTCCGCAAGAAGTACGGCGACACGAAGGACTGGGCGAAGAGCGAGCAATCCGGAGTAAATGGCACATCGCAGGAAGTCCTGGAGAGACTCTCGACAGGCAATAAAAAATATGAGGAGACTTTCGGATTCATTTTTATCGTTTGTGCAACGGGAAAGTCTGCCTCCGAAATGCTTGAGTTGCTTGAGCTACGACTCGGCAACTCGCCGGAAGCAGAATTGAAAATCGCTGCTTTGGAGCAAGAAAAGATTACCCGCCTGCGCTTGCAGAAGCTTTAAGTTAGTCTAGACGAACATCAGGAGCATCAATGAGCGGAATTACAACCCACGTGTTAGATACCAGCAAAGGTCTGCCCGGACGAGGCGTGATCGTGATCCTCGAGTATCTGACTGAAGATGGTTGGAAAGAACTGGGCAACAGTATCACCAATAGAGACGGGCGGTGTACCGACCTCGTGCCTTCCGGACATGTCCTGGAAAGTGGTATTTATCGACTTTATTTTGATACCCAAACTTACTTCGGGGCAGACGGCATCAAGTGCTTTTACCCCAACGTGCCGGTCACGTTTGAAGTGGAAGATCCCGACCAACACTTTCATGTGCCTCTATTGTTAAGCCCCTTCGGCTATTCAACCTATCGCGGAAGCTAGATTGAAGCCGTCGGAAAGACGCTAATGATGACATTCAACCAGACAACATAATCGCATTCGGTCAAAAATCAATCGCCGGTGGTAGAGGTCCTCAATCGTAACACCGCGTCTAAATAGGACGCATGGAATGGTCTGCCCTGGTAGTCAAGCGCACCAAACAAAAGGGATATTAGCGAGGCTACTCAAAAAAAAACAAAAAGTGGGCGAATTTGATGAGCCTCACTTCTAAATGATGTCAATGAGTAGCGAGGCTTCTCAGTTTGACTCAATTCTCGAGAAAAAGTAGTAGCCAGGCTAATCATTGCTTCCGACTTGGAAAAATCATTGCCGCTGGCGTGAAAATCTTCTGGTTTGGAAGTTTCAGACGATGCAAAACACCGTCTCCATTTCCTCGGCACAGACTATTCGGTTACATAAGTAGAAATCCACTTGGCAACAAACGGACTGTCGCTTATCCTAGCCGAACCCCCTTGGAATGAGGTCTCCCATGCAGAGCGATCAGACCACAACAGTTCAATATCTTAAGGAACAGATGAAAACGTTCGTCCGGGACCGAGACTGGGAGCAGTATCACACATCGAAAAATCTGGCTTCCAGCGTTGCAATCGAAGCAGCCGAGCTTTTGGAGCTGTTTCAATGGTTGACTGTTGAGGATGCACAGAGACTGAGCCTTTCCGACGAAGAACTTCGGGTCAAAATCGCAGATGAGATGTCGGATGTACTTCTCTATCTCATTTCCCTCGCCAATGTGTTGAACATCGACATCACCAGCTCCGTTAAGAGCAAACTCGAAAAAAATGCATCAAAGTACCCTCGACCTGTGACAGATAGTCCAGAAGCAGTAAAGCAAACATCTGCATCCAACTCACGCAGCTAGGAGTCGCCATGATTGCATCCGTTCGGTCGAGGCGCAAACATCGCCATGCTTCCTCCACAGTTGAAGTCGTTAAAGAAACCGCGACTCACAACGCGAATTTAGTATTAGCCATAAAAACTGAATATGGTGGCATGCTCTTTGAAGGGACGAAGCGTGTAGAACTGCGCACCACTCTTCCGAAGAGACTACCTCGCCGGGTTTATCTCTACGAGACCGCACCGGCAAGCGCAATAACAGGTCACCTGGTCATAGACGGTGTTTGTACCGCCGAGCCTGACGAGCTCTGGTCCAAGACTGGTCAGCTCTCGGGTGTCAACCAGGAGGAGTTTAACGCGTACTTCGATGGACATGAAGTTGGTCACGCATTCTTCATTCAACACGCAGTGCGCTACGAACATCCGATAACACTCTCGAATATTCAGAACATGGAGCCGGAGTGGCATCCACCACAGAGTTTCAGTTACCTGGATAAATTTGTTCGGCTAAGCGCAGCCCTGGACACAGATGCGTTTAAGGCAAGCATACTTTCTGCAAACAATTCGATTCAATTGGCGTTATTAGAGAAAGCTGATTATCCGCTATTCATCGACCTCGTCGATAGGCATATCTCCCGGTATTATCGCGAAACTGGTTCTGATTATGCTCGCAAACTAATCGGTATATATGAAGCTGGAGTGGACGCTGAAGGAATTCTGACCCAACGAAAGTTTCACTTTAGTGTGAGACAAAACGGTGAGATGGTCGGGTTTACCTCCATCACAGAGAAAGCCGGTGGTTCAGTCAAAATCGGCCCGACCGCATTGGATGATAAGTGGATCGGAAAGGGCGTTGGTACGGCACTGTTTCCCGTACTTACAGAAGCGCTCTGTCAGGCGGGGTACCGCAATGCATATTTCACGGTCTCCACGACCAACAAGGCCGTGATCAATATATTTCTCGGTTTGGGATACCGAATAGAAGCACAGATGGCACGTCAGTATCACGAAGGTCACGACGAACTGGCCATGTCAAAATCATTCACGTCGCGGCAAGAGGCACCACCAGCGGTTGCGTTCCTCGAGCAGCCGATCGATAGGGTTGATCTGGTGCAAAGCACAGACGACCGTATTGTCGAATTCCTCGACCGACAATTCCCGCTTGTTTATCGCCAGATGCCACAGGGCTGGGCGAACAAACAGATAGCCGAATCAGTAGCAAGCTTACATGGCGAAGGATCAAGCTTTAAGCCGCGATACGCTTTCGCCGGCTATTCTGGCGATAAACTGACGGCACTTGCACTCTGCCTTGTGAAACGTGGGGGTGGAGCAAAAATGATATTCTTGTCCCAGTCGTCCCATCAGGAGAGTATTAGCAGGATGCTCCGGCAGGTCGAGAATGCTCTATTGGCGACAAGTAGCTTTCCTATTCGACGATTCTACACACACGTATCTGATGATTTCCTCCACGTGTACAAAGCCTTCAAGCAAGCTGGATACGCTAATGAGGGTTGCATGACTCGACCATACAACGACTTCACTGACATGTTGGTTTTAGGTAAGTCCATAGATTGAAACTCCAAGCGATTGACACTCAATCGGGAAGATCCCGCAGAAACTTCTGAAGTCCTTTGAAATACAACTCATAATTTATGTCGTAGATGTCGTTGTGGCCAGCATCCGGAAGCTCCAACAGAGACTTCGGGTTAACCGCAGCCGCAAATATCTTCGCTGCATGGGAAAACGAAATCAGTCTATCTTGCTTTCCGTGGACAATCAGGAGTGGCGCATGTGAGAGGGTTAACACATGTTCGTTATCGAGTTCCAGTGGAAACAACCAGCACGGATATTGATTCAGCCAGAAAATTTTTTGCTTCGCTAAATCACAAAGTGATGAGAACGGCGATTGCAGAATTATTCCGCCTAGATTCCTATGTTGGGCAAGCCGGCATGAGACACCTGTTCCTAGCGACTCCCCCATGACGATAATTTGGTTGCCTTTGTATTCTTTCTTGTCGATAAGCCACTGACAGGCAGCTTCACCATCCTCGCAGATCCCTTCCAGCGACGGACTGCCTTCACTTCTACCATACCCTTGATAATCGTAGATGAGGACGGAGACCCCACAGTTCAACAAGGTGGCGATGAGAGCAATTCTATGCGTCAGATTTCCGGCATTGCCATGACTGACCAGAACCACATACTTCGACTCCTTTTTTCTCAAATACCAGGCGTGAAGCAGTTGGCCATTTTTGCTCTCGAAAAATTCGTTTTCAATCGGCGTTCCGACGATCTCGCGGGAGGAAAACTCTCCACTCATTATCGGATGGAACAACATCAAGTTATAAACCGGCATTGCGACAATTGGACAAAGGGGAACGTAATAAATGATCAACGTCGGCACAACAAGTTTCAGACTTAGCAAATACCTTTTTCGATTCATTTGCCTCAGGTCCTTGCAAGCAGCGATCCATTCGCCCGGGCGAAAAACGATAGTCCACTCATTGATCAGATTGTGGAGAAAAGAATTCACAGCCAATATGTGACTTACCGATACTCAGTTTTAATATGACATCAATGTTAGGCCATACACTGTCCACCTTCGGAGAGAAATCATAGTTCCCGGCGCAGATTTGACTCGCACAATTCGGTTTGCGAGAATTGCGATGCGGCGATTTGGAACCGGTACGTCTTGTGCTATTCAACTCATTTGAGTTTCTAATATTTTTTGCCGCCGTCTTTGCATGTAACTACATGCCATTCACGCGACGTTTTCAAATTCTCACATTAGTTGCTGCCAGCATTTACTTCTATTGGCGTGGAGGAGGCGGCTACACGGCACTCTTGGGAGCGTCGATTACGGTCAACGCGCTTGTCAGTTACTTCGCCTTGTCGACAACTGCCAAAGTCGACCGCAAGCGAATTCTTCTCCTTGCTGGAGTCGTATTCAACACGCTCGTTCTCTGCGCCTGCAAGTATGCGATCTTGATTGTCCTCACTGTCAAAGATTTCGACAAGAGCATCGAAATCCCAACCAGCGGGCTGTTGTACATGATCAGTACAACGCTACCAATCGGTATCTCGTTTTATTGCTTTGAAGGAATTAGTCTGACTGTCGATAGTGTAAAAGGAAAATTTCTAAGCACTCGAATTTTCCAACACATCAGAAACACGAGCCTATTCATCGCATTTTTTCCTCACTTGATCTCAGGCCCCATACTGCGTGCCGCCGACTTTTTCCCACAGATCGGTCCGAAGAAATTCTCCGATATCGACTGGACAGCAACTGTCAAATGGATAACCCTCGGGTATTTTCTGAAGGTTTTTGTTGCGGATAATCTCGAGGAATACACACTATCTCTTCGATTCGGCTCCAAGCTGATGGAGGCTGGAACAATCAACAACATCTTTCTTCTGTTCGCATTTTCCGTGCAGATCTTTGCTGACTTTGCCGGCTACTCATATATAGCACTAGGTTTGGCGCAACTTCTCGGATACTCGATTCCAAACAATTTCAATGCGCCATACATTTCTCAATCGCTCAGTGAGTTCTGGAAAAGATGGCACATATCGCTGTCCCAATGGATACGAGATTATCTCTTTATCCCACTGGGCGGCAGTCGATGCGTCTGGTACAGGGCTGCTTTCAATCTAATTTTCGTCATGGTACTTGGAGGATTTTGGCACGGAGCAGGCTGGAATTTCGGACTCTGGGGATTGCTGCACGGAGTCGGACTTGCAGTGGAACATCTCTTCAGATCGAAGATCAAGCTCTCCGATCATTGGTTGGTGTCATTCGGAAAAATGACTCTTACTTTCCTATTTGTCACAGCGACATGGATTATGTTTATGCTGGGCGATATCACTCAGTTAGAGCCTTTCTTTAGTGCCTTTTTCTACGATCCCACCAAACCGCTCGACCCGATCAACACGACGATGCTGATCTACTTCGCAGCGCCGGTACTATTTTTACACCTCTACTATTGGAATAGAGAAAACCTGAGGATCGGTGAAGCTTTCTTCGCCAGACCGCTTGTAAAATCAACGATTCTGGCAACAATGCTTTTCCTTACTATATTTAACGCAGGCTCGCATAATGTCTTTATCTACTTTAAATTTTAAAACACTACAGATACCGATTCTGCAAATCACTATACTGGTGG
>JAIERK010000106.1 GCA_019746975.1 Candidatus Obscuribacterales bacterium | reverse complement strand
GCATTAACAAGTTAAAATAAGCGTCCCTGCTATTTTTCAGCCATTTTTCGGAGCTCACCGGAGCTTCTGCCAGTGAAAGCTGGACGCCTCTATAGTCAAATGTATTAAAAGCCTTAGGCAGCTCGCCAAAACGATATCTTTCCTTAATCATCTATTGCGCTCTCTTCAGGTTTCGCTAATACTTGCCATTGGCCCACTGCGGGCCGCCACTTTGCGGGACCTTTCAATTCGGTCTTGCAATCGGAAACGCCCTGCCAGTCCAGATGGACCTCTATGTCAAAAACTTATCTAGCGTTTACAGTGTTGATATGCATACTCTTCGAGATAATCGCGACAATCGCGACAGCAGGAGCGCAGACCCCCGACGCTAGTGCACCGAACGGAGCCCCTCAGGTCTCTCCTACCGCTGTACCTAACTCGCTTCCTCCAGATGTAACCCCTGAGAATCTTCCGGGAGTGGTACCTGACAGCCCAAACGTCCAGGCAACGGCCTCGAGTTCCAGTCCTACAAGTGCCTCTCCGGGCGCTGCTCCGATTACTTTGCCACCAGGGGTCATTCCGTCCCGACCTGCTGTCGGTTCGCCTCCCGGGGCGCAATCAGACTTCACAGACCGCCTGGTTCTCAAGAAAGGATTGAAGATAACGTTTCCCATTCGCAACGGACTGGATACAAGATGGCAACTGGTAGGCGACTACAATTTCATCGCAGATGTTGAGTACAACGATCAACGCGGGTACCGCTTTGGCTGGCAGATGACCAGTCCCGCCAACGTCACTGGTCTGCGCGCGGTGGAAGTAGAAGATATCAGAGATGCGCATAAAGTCAGCCTTTTCTATCCAGCCAACGAAGCGACCTCTCTAATAGGATTCACGAGCATCGTTCGAATTTCGGACAGACTATACAGTCAGTTAAAATCCGGTGAAGTCGCGCAGTTCGCTCTCGACGGTCCGGATAGCCCTATGGTGTTGAAACGAGAAACTCGGCCGCAGGCATACGAAATTACCAGAGATGGTTATGAAACAGTCACTATAGAAGTAGATGGAATGCGGGTTCCTGTCAGAGCTATTCGCGCTCGTACCGATGCAGGTTGGTTGTACTGGATTCTCGACAATCCTCAATTCCCGCTCATGCTGCAAGGAACCGGTCCATTTCAATGGAGCGACGTAAAACTAAGTTACGCTGACGGTTTGTTTAAACCCAAACAAATAGGTGGTGGTGGCGCATCTGGTGACAGTGCAAAAGCGCACAGAGAAGCACAAAACGTTATAAAACAGCTCAAAGACAAAGGTCAAGCGACCTCATATCTCATCTTGTTCGATTTCGATTCCGATAGATTGAGGCCGCTGTCGCAACAGATTTTGACGGAGCTCGGGGCATTCCTTCGCGATAATCCGGATATGCGCCTGACTGTCGAAGGGCATACCTGCACGATTGGAGGCAAGGACTATAACCTCAGACTATCCAATCGACGCGCCAAGAGCGTCAAGCAATTCCTCTCTCAGACAGGTGTAGAGGATTCGCGACTCAAGCCAATCGGTTATGGTTTTGCAAAACCGGTTGCATCAAATAAGACATCAGCAGGTCGCTCGCGCAACAGGCGAGTAGTATTCACCGAGATCAAATAAGAATCGCGGTCGTTGATCGCTATTTCCAAACCAATCGTATTTATTGGTTATCGTGCGAGACGCTGGCGGTCCCAGTGGCACCGCCTCTCCGGCAGCCGCTTCGACGATCTATCGCTCCAGTAGCGCTCTCGGGAAAACACAGTCGGTCGTTCTCCAGTGTAAGAGCGATACCATGCGAAGGTCGTTTTACGTTCCTAGATCAGATAATCTGACGTAGGCTAATCATCGCCTTCGACGTGGGAAATCAGCATGCACTGCTCGTTGAGCTCTTTGAGCGTTAACCGTGTTTGTACAAGGAATTGCTCGAGAACGGTGAGGTCGGCATCGGAGATTGAAGGTTCTCCCTCATCGCATCCGGCCATCTCAGAGATAATATCGAAGAATCGCAGCAATAGCCGATTGAGCTCATGCTCATCGGCGGTAAAGTCGTACATCTTCGTCGAAACGTCGACCAAGTGCTGCCGAATTATTTTGTTGGTGCCGCACGACAAACGCTGAAGGTTCTGCCTCGAAAGAGAGATAATCGTCTCTCCATCAAGATAGGTCAGATCCTCATCGTTCCTTGGCGAAGCCATAAACCTCTGGCGCTTACTTACCTGCTAACGGCGGGGGTCCTATTCCTTCTTCACCGCCCTGGTCTTTACCAAGCGAACACCAGGTGTGAAGGTCTTTTAGTGTCATGTTGCTATGGACCAAAAACTGCTCCAATACCAACATGTCGTGACGGGAGATCTTTGTTTCACCACCATCCTCGTCTTCAGACAAGTTGATGATGGTATCAAAATATTTCACCAGGAGCCGCAGCACTTCATACTCTTCGGCAGTAAAGGCCTGGGGATTCATCAGACCTAATAACAATTCCTCGCGACTGATACCATCATTATTGGGATCAAGACGCTGGAAGTTCTTCTCCAGAATCGCGATGATAGTTCGTCCATCAAGCTGCGAATCTTCTTCGTCTTCAAGCGAAGGCAAATTCACGTTGCCCTGCTGCGTGCCTTGAATCAACCAACGTATGTCGTTCAATGCTTGCTGTGCAGCTTCTTCTCGTCTTGTAGCCATATCTCGCCAGCTTCACTCCGCTAATAGAAGGATTTTAACAAGCAATTGTGACCATAGCAGGATCGATACTACTATATTATTCCCCGAAATTTCAAAGAAAGACTAGAGAGCCGTGAGAGAACTCAAGTTTGATTAAATCTTCACGCCTGATACATACGTATAGAGTGCGCCGCTCTGCGATTCGCCCGGTGAGGCCGGACATGCGCCAGATTGCAATCCAGTCCGCGGCGGCATCGACGAGATGCTTATAATGTGGGTCATTTTCACGATGTTCGTCATAAGAAATTCCGTTGGCATGAAATGCAGCCACAACGGCGGCTCGTCGCCAATCAGCCATTACATTTTCCCCAGAGAATAGTAGTTGCTGCCCATCGGAAAGTCCGTTAGACCAGCCATTACTCCCCTGCTTCAACCAATCGACCACGTCAGGCAATTCCTTCTCTCCCAGCGTAGCTAACAGACTTTTTTGGTTTTCGGCAGGGACGAATTGCACACAAGATCCCATTAAGGCGAATTCCGACCAACCTCCTTCGATTTGTGATGGCGAAAGTTCTGCCAGGGGGCGGTAAATCAGTTTGTACCAGGATGAATCCTTGTCCTTGAAGGACTGGTAGTGAGGACTGACGAACAACATCAAAATTCCAGGTGGCAGATAGCGAAACGGAGACCTCGTCGAGGCTGGAAGATTTGAGAAAGGTGAGCCGGAATGGTCGTCGCCGACGATTTCGTCCTCTGGCGATCGAATAGACGGGTCTATGTTGGAGATGTCTGAAAAGTTGATCTGGGCAAGAAGACTCATTCGGGTTCCATTCTTGTCCTTAGGAATCAGGTCGAGAGCCATCGCGGCACTGCCACCAAACTTGCTTGCACCCATTGGAAGCGCACAATCAGCCTGCTTGTATTCAAATAGAAAAGCGGTAATAAGACTATCCTCTAAGCGATCTCTAGAGTGCCTCGTAAGTAGGTCGAGAAATGGAACTCTGGTCATTGTTTTAGTACACTCTTATGACGTGTTATTCGAGAATCAGTCAGACTAGATGGTAAAAGTTTGGTTTATCGTATCAGTTGCGACTATATTACTGAGCTAAACTGAATTTCGTGCTCGAATGGCAAAGGCTTTACCTCTGGAGGCAAAGAATGAAGCGTTTTACTAGACTGCTTTTGGCAACTGGAATCATGGGACTGACCGTCTCGTCGACAGCCATGGCAGCTGACGAAAAGCTCTCTGTCACCAGCACGACCGTCCAGGACGGGAAAGCAGTCCCAGTGGAGCACACCGGCGACGGCAAGGATGAGTCGCCGGCAATATCTTGGAGCAAAGCAAGCGCTCAAGTAAAAGCTTATGCACTGACCTGCGAGGATCCAGATGCCCCTGGTGGAACCTGGTTTCATTGGATCGTTTTCAACATGCCCGCCGCGACAACCAGCCTGAAGGCCAATGTCGACAAGGTCGCAAAACTTCCGGACGGCAGCTCGCAGGGCACCAACGATTTCGGGAAGCTGGGATACAACGGACCGGCACCGCCCAAAGGGTCTGAACATCACTATCATTACAAGGTCTTTGGTCTCGATGGAAAACTTAAGTTGAAGCCTGGATGTGACAAAAAAGAGTTTTACGACGCGATCAAAGGGCATGTTTTAGCGCAAGGACAACTGACGGGATTGTACAAACGCCCCTGAGTTGAGGCACCAAATCGGGTGCTCATAAAGAAATTGTTGAGGTGGACGACGCCGCCAAAATTTTGAGCTATATGTTTGAACATAGGCTCACCACTGGTACCTGCGACGCAGGATTAATCGACCGGGAGGCGATCAACCGTGACCTTAGTCAAAAGAATATTTCTCTTCCTCGCATTAAACTTCCTCGTAGTGATAACGATGTCCACCGTCCTTGGCGTGTTGGGCGTCCAGCCCTACTTGAGGGCATACGGGCTGGACTACACCAGCCTCGCCATATTTTGTCTATTGTGGGGTTTTGTCGGATCATTCATCTCTCTACTTCTCTCGAAGCAGATTGCTAAGTGGAGTTATGGAGTACAAATCATCGATCCATCCACCAACGACTCCAACCTGCGCGAACTGGTAGCGATTGTGCATGGGCTCTGCCAGCGCGCCGGCATCAAGAAGATGCCGGAGGTTGGAATCTATCCATCTGATGACATCAACGCTTTCGCGACTGGTGCGACGAAGAACAGCTCCCTTGTGGCGGTAAGTAGTGGACTTCTCCATTACATGGATCGCGACGAGATCGAGGGAGTTCTCGGTCACGAAATCAGCCACATTGCCAACGGCGACATGGTGACCATGACGCTCCTTCAAGGCGTAGTCAACGCATTCTGCATGTTCCTCTCGCGCGCTATTGCATTCGCGCTAACCATGGGTAGGAATAACGAAAACAATGCCGGAAGCAGCTTCGCCTACATGATAACGAGATTTGTTCTAGATTTTGTTTTCATGCTCTTGGGCTCGATTTTGGTGGCGGCGTTCTCCAGATATCGAGAGTATAGAGCGGATGAAGGCGGCGGCAAGCTCGCCGGCAAGCAGAAGATGATTCGCGCGCTTGAAAAACTGAAAAGCCAATTCGAGCATATTGAACCGAAACGCGGACCAGTAAGCGCGATGATGATCTCGAACAAACCTGTCGGATTGACGGAGCTATTGTTCTCCACACACCCACCACTTGATGATAGAATCAGACGCCTGGAAGAAAACAGCAAGTTGCCGGACGCGGCACCAGGCATGATGGCAAGGCGATTCTAATTCTCGATGAAACTAACCAAGAACAGCAGGATCGCAATTACGATTTTATTGTCGATAATTGCACTCCTGCTGTTTTTACCATTATCGAACTTTTTTTTAAAACGCCAGGAGATCAAGGTTGAAGGCGGCATTCCTGAATTTCGACCCGTTTCCACTATCATGCAAAACAAATGTGCCGACTGTCACACGCCCTCAGCGACAATTTATCCAATTTACGCGCAACTTCCATTCGCTCAAGGTCTCATAAAATCTGATATCGAAGCGGCGCAGCAAAATATTGTTTTTTCCCAAGAGAATTTGTCTGGGGTGAAACCATTCAGCAGGGTTGAGTTAGCCAGAATCCAAAATGTCGTGGAAAACAACCAGATGCCGATTCTGCCGTATAAAATCATGCATTGGGATGCAGCGCTGACCGACGCGGATCGAGCCGCCTTTCTTGCCTTTATTCAGGCTCAGGCGCAGACGAAGTAGTGAATAGGTCGTATTGCGCTTGATCGATTAATATAGACTCTAGATTGTCGACATTGGGCAGACGAATGAAATACGGCACGCTTTCGAAACTTCTCATTCTCATTCCTTTATCAGGTGCAATTTCGCTGGCAGCCAATGTCGCTGATGCACATCCACCACGAGGCGGCAAAGTGCTGCTGGCGGCGGGCGATGTATCCGGCAATATTACGCCTGAAAAAATTCGTGGCGTGGTCGAGATGACCCTCCGGCAGAATTGGCGTCCGGGCGGCTCTGGACCAGAAGGCGGAAAGGCGATTGTCCAGTTCTCTCTCGGAAGTAGCGGCTCAATCGAGGGCGAACCCAAGCTTCAACAACCGTCAGGACAAAGCGCCTTCGACAATATCTGTCTTGATGCCATAAGAAAAACGAGCGGTCTTCCGCCGCTTCCCGCATATCTCGGAATTTTACAACTACCATTAGTCGCCACTTTCCATTCTGGCAAGACATCATGGTTGGAACTCGGGTTAGCCGATGACTCTGCTGGTATTGGCAACAGTGGCTCGGGTTCAGGCTCGGGTTCAGGCTCGGCTAGAACTGCAGGTTCTAATTCTAATGGTAGTTCTAGTTCCGGCTCTGGCTTGGTGGCTACCGCGGCCGGTGGTCTGGGACAATCGGAGTGGACTCAGCCATCCGGCAGCAACGCGACCAGCAAGAGTAGTGATACCAAGGGTGATGACATTACGTCATCCGTTGCTGGTCAATCCGATTGGGTTCAACCAGGTTCTTCCACCTCTTCAAGTATTGGTGGTCCTGGCTCTTCCAGCGGTAGCAGCGCGGTATCATCGCAACCGGGACAATCGGGTTGGACACAGCCTTCATCTCCAAGTCAATCGGGATGGACGCAGCCAGCTGCTGCGCAACCAGGACAGTCGGGTTGGAATCAACCCGGAACAGGCGGACAACAAGGCAATCCGCAAGGTAAGAGCTGGTCTCAACCTGGAGGTGCCGGGCAGCAAGCAACTCCACAAAGTGCATCATGGTCTCAACCTGGAGGTCGCGGACCACAAACAACTCCCCAGGCTACAGGCTGGTCTCAATCGCCACAGCCAACCGGTCAACAAATGTGGAATCAGCAACGAGGCAGCCAGCCAACCGGAATACAAGCACTTCCTGCTGGTGGCCAAACGCAAAGCATGGGCGGCGAGTTGAACGCAAAACCGCAAGGCGGCGCCATCGCAAAGGGCGGACCGGCGTCAAAGGCACCAGCCGTGCAAGCTAAAAAGCCGGGGGCAAAGCCGGTCGTTCCACCGAAAGGCAGTACTCAATCCAAGCCTTCCTCCCTGCCAGGCACGCCTGCCGGTGGTCTGAAAGCGCAAACAGCAATGCCAAGTAATGTTCCTTCCAGTAATGTCCCGCCCGGTGGCGGCGGCACCGCCTTTGGTAGCGCACCAGGCGGCATGACAGATATGACTGGAGCTCAAGATCTGAGCCAGCGAGTGATTTTGCTCAATAATCGAGCAGTGGTGGCAATCAATGATAATAACTACGAAGGCGCAATCAGAGAACTAGAAGAGGCTCTCAAGATTGATCCGACGTATCAACAAGCGAGGACCAATCTTGCCATCGCTTACAACAACTATGGTTTACAACTAAAGAACAAACCAGAGGATGCGATCAAGATTTTCCATAAGGCGTATGCGCTGGACCCTAGCAATGACAAGACCAAGCTGAATCTGGACACCATCATTCAATATATGGGAAAAAATCCTAAAGTCTTTAAAGATAGACTCGATCTCGGTAATCGAGCCGTTTCACAAGGAGATATGTCGGGCGCTCAAGTAGAGTACGAAGCAGCACTCGCGATAAAACAAGATCCGATCGTTCAACAAAAGTTGCAACTCGTTATAGCTGGCGCGCCACCACATGTAATTAACGCACCACCCGGTGGGTCATCCATGCCACCACAAGGAATGAAACAACCGCAAAACGGCCATGCACAACAACACCCAACTCATTCGACACCAAGGAACCCAGCCGGCGCGCAGAAGCAGCCGATCGAATCAGCAGAGGATGTCATCCCCGGTGGTCCAGGAACGACCGGCAACCCGGGCACCACTGGTGGTCCAGGCACCACTGGCGTATCGCAAAAGCTGGATACGATGTATCGCAATCTAAAATCACTGGAAATCAAAACGTTTGGAAAGCCGTTCGAATCAGACGATGTCCTCTCGCGCCTCGCGAGACTGGAACAGAAGTTATTAGGTAAGGTCCAGACCGGAAAACCCATGCGACGCCTCGACGCACTGCTCATGTCGCAGTAGGGTTGTTTGGTCACATCAACGTCAGACCTCCTGCCACGCGCGGATGCGCATCTGCAGCCACGCGCAGATGCGAACTCACAAGTCGGCAACTCGCCATTTTTGCTCGGTCTCGCTATCCGTACAGATGGCAGTAGCGCGTGAACACGACAGAAAAACCCAGCAGATTTTTCAAGCCGGGCAGTCAAGTAGTTCAAGAGAGATCGCAGAATAGTCACACTTCTACCTTTTCGCCCTTTTCGGGTCTATTTGAGTAGTACTGCTACTCATTGGCAACATAAAGAAGAAGAAGAAGAAGAAGAAGAAGAAGAAGAAGAAGAAGAAGAAGAAGAAGAAGAAGAAGAATGTCACTTTATTAACATCGTCTAATCAGAATCCGGGAACACGCCTCTGGGTCCGGCGTCATCTAGATAGACCGACGATCAAATTTCGAATATAGGGTTCATTCGAAAGTACTTCTCGCCCAACTCCCCAAAATCCCGAGCTAATTTTTTTAGTTCGGGCTTTTGATTTAGTCATAATTTTGTCCCGATTCGCAGTTAATGTGGAATGAAGAACAAGGTTGATTAGAGGGCAAGAACATGCAAAAGAAGTTAAATGCGGGATTGGTGTCGACACTAGTAGTTCTGGGATTTCTGGCGACGGGTTCTGATGCACAGGCATTCCCAAACCTCTCGGGACTGTTCCGAGGCGCATCGTCCGCCGCGCGTGTGACCAGTACTGCATCAGTCGCAGCGACATCGGCAGCTCGCACTGGTTCTGGCGCTGCGGCTGCCGCTAAGGTCACCGGTCAAGCGGCAAAGTCCGGAATTGGCAAGGCTGCTGCAGTCACAGCCGCAGGTGCCGCCGGAGACGCAGCCACTGGGGGTAAAGCTGCTGCCAATGTTGTCGAAGCGGCCCACGCTACCCAGGGCACGAGCACAACTGCAAAAGGTGTGGCACCTGCAGCAAAAGGAATAGCGCCCACCGCAAAAGTTCAGAAAGGAATCGCACCGCAAGTTAAGTCGGTGAGAACAGCTAGGTCGGCCGCTTCAAGAACTCTTGATGCATCTGGCACGGCAGCCGACCTCGTTAACCTCGGCGACAACGACAACAAAGACGACAACAAGAAATCCAAACCAATCGCTCCGCGCCCTCCCAAAGGCGGACGTGGTCGCTAATCAGCGACACAAATAAAGTCTGGAAGAAGGGGCGCGCATGCGTCCCTTCTCTTTATGACAGCTCCCATCACGCAGAATAAATCAAAGAGATTATTGCTGTTCACACCCGGGATTCAAGATCGACGAATGAAGCAAACCAAATGCGGCTTTGAAAGCGTTTGGAGTACGGAAAGTTTGTGCCAGTGAGCGGAGCTCGATATCGTTCCAGCGATGGATGCGATACGTCGAGAAAGATAAGCAGTGACTTAAAGCTTCACCCAAATCGATTTCAATTTCGTGTAGGCATCAAGGGACTGTATCGCCATGTCTTTGCCCCATCCGCTTTCTTTGAAGCCGCCGAAGGGACTGGCGAAGTCGTAGCAGCCGTATCGGTTGATAAAGACCATTCCAGCATCTAGTCGACCGGCTACGCGATGAGCGCGTGAAATGTCACGTGTCCACAGACCAGCAGCCAGGCCGTACATGGAGTCATTCGCCATTTCGACTACATGATCTTCGTCGGAGAATGGAATCACCGCCAAGACAGGTCCGAAGATTTCGTCTTGAGCAATTTTCATTTTGTTATCGACGTCCGCAAAAACAGTCGGACGAACGAAATAGCCATTCGCATTGCTGCCCTTGGTGTCACGCTCACCACCGGCAATCAATTTCGCGCCTTCCTCTTTTCCGATTGAGATGTAGCGCAGAATTTTCTTGAGCTGCTCGTCATTACACTGAGCACCTTGAGTAGAAGTGGGGTCGAATGGATCGCCGCAAACCACTGCATCAGCTCGCTTCGCCATCTCTGATACAAAACGATCGTAGTGATTTTTATGCACAAACAATCTGGTCGGCTCTGAACACTTCTCGCCTTTATGGCAGAACATTGCGTAATACGAACGCTCGATCGCAAATTCCAGATCGGGTACATCGTCGAAGATGATGTTGGGCGATTTGCCACCAAGCTCCAACGACACAGACTTCAGGTTGGAATCGGCGGAGCTACGAACCACATGCTTACCGGTTGCGGTACTTCCGGTGAATGAAACTTTGTTGACACCGCGGTGCTCACAAAGTGCCTGACCAGTCGAGGCACCACCTGTGATGAGATTGATTACACCCGCAGGCAAGTCGACTTCTTCACTCAAAATTTCGAATAAACGAATCATCGAGAGCGAGGTGAATGGGGATGGTTTCACCACGATTGTATTGGCCATCGCAAGAGCCGGCGCCATTTTCCAAGCCGCAAGCAACAACGGAAAATTCCACGGAACAATCAATCCGCAAACACCGACAGGTTCGCGCACTGTGTAGTTGATAAAACCATCATCGACCGGGACATTGTCCGAATAGAATTTGTCGGTCCATCCGGCGTAATACTCGAACACTTCCGCGGTTTCCGGCAGGTCGTCCTGATACGCCTCGGAATACAGTTTCCCATTGTCTAGCGTCTCTAAGGTCGCAAGCTCAGCTCTGTATTTATCAATAGCTTCAGCAATTCTACGCAAAACCTTCGCGCGCTCTCTCCGCGGCATTCGGCGAAACTCCGCCTTTTCATGCGCACCACGGGCAGCGGCAACGGCACGATCGACATCTTTTTCAGAAGCGTTAATCAACTTACCGATGATTTTGCCGGTAGCGGGATTAATGGACTCCTCGACGTCTCCACCTTCTGAGTCTACCCATTGACCTCCGATGTAGAGCTTTTTATCGGTGGACAACCAGCTCGCGGCCCACTCTCGTTTTGCATCTGTAGATATCATGCTTTGCATTTCCGTTCCTCTATCGCAAGTTCACACATCAGTTGTATTCGACTCGACAATCTGCATTGCCACTACAGTTTCTGCTGGGCTATTCTTTCGGCATATAATATGGACGCGCGTGTTGAGCACATTGCTCGATATTCGCTTCCAGACCGTTTAAACATTTATCGGTAAAAAGTGCAGTTGCTCTGGTGAGCATTTTGACCGAGTCAATAATATTGATCGCTGCCAGCGACTCGAATACATTGAGATACAACTCCGCCTGTTCAAGTGCGCCCTGACTGGCGCGATTGAGACCAGAGATCTGCAGACAGCAGTTGATGATCGTTTCCGGTATCACAGGGTTATTTTTTTTGGTGAAAAACGAAGAGCCTTCTTGGACATGAGGCAACGATATCTCAGCAAAACCAGCTACAGGACCGGAAGATAGAAGACGCAAGTCGCGGGCGATCTTCAACAATGATTGAGCAACATGCTCCAGCTCCGATGAAACGCGAGCAAGATCATCCATATTCTGAGCCGCATCATATAGGTTGTCCCTATGAGTCAACTCTCTATCGACCAACATAGATAGGACGGGCATCACCGAAGATCGATACTCCGCCGGCGCGCCATCGCCTGATCCAATCACCGTGCCGCCAAGATTGACACGACGGAGCTGGTCAAATGCGCGATCGAGTTCCGAACTTCCCCTGCTCATCAGAGACACATATCCTCCGAACAACTCACCGAGTTGCACCGGCATAGCATCTTGAAGACATGTGCGAGCAATTGTCGTCACCGAGCGTAGGGCGAGACTCAACGAATTTAGCGCATCACAACAACGATTGAGCTGCTCCTTGAGCGGCTCATACAAGTCGAGCAAGGTTAGACGAAACGCCGTGTGGCAAACATCCGCCGTCGACTGCGAGAGGTTGACATGCTTCTTCGGATCAACCGGACTGGCAGCACCGCCGTTAAAACCGGCGCGAATATTCGCAAGGTTCGCCACGACTTCATTGACATTGACATTGAATGCGATACCACCGCCACCGTGCATGACATCGACGGGGAATTGACCGAGATGCTCTCCAGACAATAGTTCATCAAGGGCGGTGCAGATCATTTTGAACACATCATCAGGAAGGATCCCGATGGAATGATTCGTATTTGCAGCCGCCTTTTTGACCAGCAGGAAATTGTGAATCAACTCCGGGTACTGCGACAAAGATTTCGCGGAGAACGACATGTTCTCAACCGATCTGGCAGTTTGAATGCCCCAGAGCGTATCTGGTGCAATCGTCAAAGTGCCAAACCTATCGGACTCTAATCGTGCCTTTGTCTTTACAGGCATGGCGGTCCTAACCAGTACGACCGTATCGGATCATTCGCAGGTGATCGCTGCTTACTACACCTGGCTTCGCATCGTAACCGAAGAGTGCGATCAGTCGATCCACTTCGCCTGTAATCGGAGTAACACGATGAAGTGAATGTCTTCCTTTGAATAGAACGAGACAACCAGGCTTGATATCCAGAGTGAGAATGCCTTCGCGACTGCCTTTTAGAATCGCTCTAACACGATCGAAGTTTTCCTCCTTCTCCGATCTAGTCATAGGGTAAACTTCGTACTCGCCGCCACCAAGCGATGGTCGGAGCAAAAGAGATACAACAAAGTCGGTCTGGTCGAAGTGCCACCGCAAATGGTCACCATTGCCCATAACGGCAATATTCAAGGCACCAAGCGGATCCGCATAACGATGAAGCTGTTCATAACCAAGCGCGTCACGGACAAACTCAAGCAGACCATCCCACATGTAGAGCCGATGAATCAACGCAGTCTCGGGAATCTGATCGAATGCAACAGCACCAAGCGCAGTGGTCGACACCATGCGTCGAGGGTCCGCTGAATCGAGAGCTTCGTCTTCAGGCGTGAGATAGGCATTGCCGGTGAGCGTATTATGGAATGCCAGCGGTGCCAATTTCTCGCCTTCGTCAGCGAGCGCCTTGAGCGCATCTGCAGTCACAAAGTCTTGAAGCAAGCAATAACCGGTCTTCTCCATTTCGCTCCGGCAGAATTTGACCAGCTCTTTGTATTCAGGAGTGCCACGGTCGACGATTGGGTATTTGTCGACATCAACCATGTCCCAGGTTTTTTCTGCGTTATAAGCGACGGCAGTCGCCACCGACTCTTTAGACACTGTGCGCCCTCCGAGAGTTTGAGTGAGATACGCTAAATGGTAACCGTCAAAGCCCGCAACGGCCCAGATATCGAAAGGGCAGAGACATTAATTTTGTTCGCCCCTTGATTAGCCGGAGCCCGTGGCACCTAACTTCTCAGCCATGTCGTTCGTCATAGCTGGCGCTCTTGTTTACGCATTGGGTGAAATTGATTATCGAACAAGTGCTGAAATGCGCCGTACCAACCAGTCGAACATGCTGAGATTTATCCCGAGCTTCTGGCTGTGTCAAGCAACGCTCTCATTAGCCCAGTCCTCGAGAGATTATTGAAGCTGCGACTACTGACGATGTCGAACTGCGCACCTTGCTCCATAAGTCCAAAATCAAGCTCGGGTAAAAGTTTATTACCTTGCCGATCGACTCCAATCTGTAAAAAACTGAGAGCAATCTCGCCAGGTGACTGCATTTTGAGTGATGTTTCAATCAAAAGATCTTTGAGAGATCTTGGGCTCGCGGGGGCACCATCTGTGATGCAAACCACGGAAATTGGTCTGACCACGGCGAAATTGCGCTTATTCTCGAAGTATTCGTTGAACACCGTCTTCAAAGCTTTCGTAGCATTGGTACCGCCCGAAGGGTTAAAACGATTGAAAATATCGCCGACAGACTGAAGCGACACATTGTCAAACTCTGTCACTCTGTCATCAAAGAGAACAAGCTTGATACGACTGCCTGGAATAGCCGCCAATTGCGAAGCGACGTGCAACGTTTGCCTCCGGCACCACTCCCAGCGTGTAATCGCAAAGGAATCTCGAATCGCCGGACCGCCACCAAAAAGGAAGCGATTGAGCACATTAGGCGCTCCGCCAGGGCAATCCATCTCTTCCATGCTTCGCGATTTGTCGATCACGATCACTACATCGCGCGACCCCATACGCCTGAGCTCGACAGCCGTCGGATTGGCAAAAAGCTGAGCTAGACCGCGACTTGGTGGATTGATCCGGTCGTCTTCCGAGACATTCTGGCGCAACGGAGGTCTGGCTACATACGGGTTAGTGAATGAACCGACCAGTCCCCTACCCAGTTGCAACGATTCAGGTTGACGCTGGGGAACGGATAGAACTGTGACACCGCGTGACCCTATGTTACCTTCGTCGACTGCGGGCCGCCGTTGCAACCGGTATGCCGACTGCGCGGACGCAGGAAGGGTGTTGGCAAAGAGAACCGAAACAAGCAGCAAGAATGAGAGTAATCGCACAGCTCTAGCCCAGTGTGTCTATCACTCAGTTAGACGGCTGAGCGGATCTGATGTTCCGAACAGGATCTGATTACAGCTAGCGGGTCGTCGGAGGCGTGCCAGTGTAATTGTATATAAGTAGCATTCTGCCGCCATGGGGTCCAACTGTCAGGGGTGTGATGCTGACCATTTGATACCTGTACTTCAGATGCTCGAGAATCGACTTTGAAACATCATCGGCAGGAACAATGTCCTGTATCACCACTAACGGAGCCTTGATGAACTTGCCTGTCTTGTCATCGACCAAATCTTTGAGCTTTCCCATCTGATGTTTTCCTCGAAACCGCCACTTTTGAGATTCAGGCAGTTTTGCAACCAAACCAATCCAAACCGACGGCTAGGCGAAACCATGATTCGCTTCTACCCGCGGCGCTGATCTTACCGATTTCATTGGAAATCGGCAATTTCGAGCAAAATCCCCTCCTAATAAGACGGAGCTGTGAATTATCCAATTGCCCTGCCCCGTCAGCCGCGTTATACTCAATCCTCTTGAAAACCCAAATTAAAGATTAAGTTGGCTGTGATGGTTTAGCGGCGGGGGCAGTAGGGTGGACTTTGGGGGCGTTCGCCCAGTCCGGATTTTGTCACTTTTTATAACTAGCATTGGAATCAAGAACGTTGTTTCCTGGTGATATAGTCGTGATAAGAAGATTTGCGTTTAGTACCCTTCCCTCAAAAATAAATTGTGCTCGCAGGAGTCGTATGTCTCTGGTGTTGCGTGGTTTCGCTGTTTCTCTAATCTCTCTCTTTATCCTCATTCAGGCTTTTCCTGCGACTGCTGCGCCTCTTGAAGGCTCGATCATTAAGGAAGGTCAGACTGCGGTGCAGGGTTCCCTTAGCAAAGAGGAGCCTCAAAGCCAGTCTTCCGGCATTGTGCTGCAAGGCGGCATCAAGGACGACGCACCATTGCAGTCCTCAATCAAGGTCATTCATGAGAAGGATAACCCCAAACCGGGTTCGCCAACAGCAGAGACTCCGCGACCAGACAGCAGCGGCAGTCCTGACGACGATGGACCGGTTCAATACCCGTTGCAGCCTGGCGCCGCAAATCCTGGTCCCTCGCGAAAGTTCGGTGGCGTGATTCCTCCGATATCTACATTCGAAGAAACGTCCCGATCCAGCACCCTTCGCACGGCCCCCCGCAGAATTGAAGGTCCCCCGTCCGTCAGCGGCGTGACCTCCTTCGTGCCGGGATATGAAGTCAACAAAGTGGCTTCAACAAGTTCCAACGGAGGCTACTCCAGTCAAAACAGAAACACGTGGACGACATCGGAGCCCAACTGGCGATCGTCTTATCGATATACGGACAGCAGTGTCGGTCTACGTCGGGCTTTGCTTAACCGCAACCAAGGCTGGATAGCACCATTTTCCAGAGGCGGCGTGACTTCTTATGATTCATCTTACGAATCAAAAGTAGTGACCGGGTCAGAATCGAACTTCTCGAAGACGCTGTCGACCAACTATAGCCGAAGCGTAGAAAGAGCTTCCGTACCGCCATATCGTGTTTCAATTTCCGCTCCACGCAACGGCGTGGTCTGCTGGGAGCCTGGATATGAGGTCGCAGCAGTAGCACACGGACTGCGGAAGGAAACGATGGGCGGGTTGTACTTCCTTCCTAACACCGAAATCGTGACGGCATTGAGGGCCACCCCCAACTCGTTGAGACCCGAGCCCATGTATGCTCAGCCAGTCGTACTGCTCGAACATCCGCTACGCGCCACCGCCGGTGGAGTACGCGGAACAAGTTCGGGCGCTGGCTCCAGATGGGACGAATGGTACAACGACATCGCCAAAGCTATCTACAGACGTTGGCAGAATGCGGAAGTTGGTCCTGGCATCGCAAAAGTTCGCATACTCGTTAGAGATCGCAAGATGTACACGCAGCTGACGGAGTTCGCCCCGGCGCCGTTCGTCGACAGAGATTCGGTTGCCGAAAGCCAATTCAGAACCGCCGCTTTAGACGCTGTCAACGACGTCAGCTACTATGAAATCCCCGAATTCCCCTCTCTTCCGCACCGAAGCACAGTCACATTCGATGCTGTACTCAACCGGACGGTAGATGGTCCTCTGGGCTGCGAAGTGGCGGCAAGAAATTAGAATTAAACCGATAGCAAATCACATGAAATCCCGGCTGTGCTAAAAGCACGACCGGGATTTCAATTTGGCGCCCGACCTAAGCGGCAATGTCGCTTACGAGCGGACATTCTTCATGCGATAGATAGCATCGGAGTTCTGACAGGATGACATCAATGCAGAATTAGCATCGGACCCCACTCGCTTGCGAGGAATTGAAAAAAGTCCTGCGGGTCCAGTACGTTAACGGAATTGAGAAAGGAAATCAAAGACGGCATACTATATAGTCAGTTCGTTAGACAGAGGACCAACGAAATTTTTTCCGGCGCAACATGGACGCGTGTTTTCATTGTACTGATTGTGTCAGGCACCATCGTGAGGATCGTCCATCCATTTATTGACAATCCATTCGATTTCACACCAGAAGCAAGCGATCCGGCCAGACACCTGAGATTTGCATTGCATCCGGAAAGCCACGAGTTTTTCAACCTGGTCGATGCAGCCGGATATCAGTACTGGCTGCGAATGGTGCTCATGATATGCCGAGACTCCAAAGTTGCAATTGCGATCTATGCTGCACTTCTCGGAGCGATTACACCGCTCTGCTACTATCTCTGGATGAGAGAGTGTTTGCCGGACAGGAAGCTAGCACTGGCAGGATATGCAATTCTCGCACTTCTTCCGACCTGGATTTTATATGCCGGTTTGTTCATGCAAGAGTCGCTCATGTTGCCTCTTCTTGGACTTTCGCTCTGGACTAACTGGAGAGCAATAAGGCTCAGGTCGACTCCCACTCTTATAGCCGCTGGATTGCTTTGGGGACTGACTGCGGCAACGAAACCTGCAGTGGTACCGCTGCTTTTGCTCGTCTGGGGATGGACGGTCTGGAGATTTGTTCGATCGCAAAATCGGTCAGTGCCTGTGACGGGCATGATCTTGGCGACACTTCTGATGGTGTTCGCATATTCGATTACCCCTGCACGAACGTACATGCGGATGCACACATTTGTTCTCTATCCCCAAGATATTCTTAACCGTCTTTACTTCGAAAGCGGCGCAGCCGTGATTCGGGTCCACATAGATTGTATCGATGCCTATCCAGAACCAAGGTCGCAAAGATTCCTTACAATAATCCAGAGTCCAGCCATTTTCGACCGACCGCTCCGCCCGCTGTCGGACTGGCACACGCATAGAACCGATACCTACAATGGCTTTATCGGCTATCTTGGAAAGCGACCAATAGTATCGCCAGAGGTATCGCTAAAACTATCGGATCGTTTGGTATTGACAGGAGACGGCATCATATTCTTTTTCTTTGGTGACACCTGGCCGCTCGATGATGCCAATCCCGACCGTATTCTGAATCAACTCGCAGCACTCTCCAGATGGCTCTGGGCACCTCTGGTCGCAGTTGTTGTATTCAGAGTAATCATGACACAGAGAGTTACACCTGTAATCGTATTCTGCCTGGTCTACCTCGTGTTTTTCCTTCTGCAACAATCGGTGGTTATGGAAGGTCGGTATCGCATGCCCTGGGAAGGCCTTGCTGTGGCAGCCCTGCTCGACGCATGCTGGAAGCGGAAGGACAATGTGTAAATCGCGATTGCCAATCGTAGTAATCAGCATCCGAATGTCACTGGTAGGTAGGTAGGTAGGTAGGTAGGTAGGTAGGTAGGGCAACGCATCCCTCTTCCGATTAGTTCGAAGGCTCACCAAGAGCGCGAAGCATGTGCAACCGGAAAGAGGTTGGCGTGAATGAGTCGAACCAGAGGCAACGTTCGCTACACCCGACCTGAACTCATATTTTCGGTCTGATCAACGATTGCAATTGAACCGGTTGCTCTTGCAAATCCACCGTTGGGTTTGATACACAAATATTGAGGAAGTCCATCACGTCTGCCGTCGATAGTAACAACGCCACGACTATGGCCCCTGTCGCGAGATACTTCTCCTTGGGAATTGTTGTTTTGGTGCAACTCTGGCGAGGCTGCCAGAGCACTGAATTCTTAACGACTTCCCGATTGGTAAGCGAGTCGATCAGCCACTCTCTATGCCGTCGATACCAGATTAATGAAACAGCCGAGTACAGACCGATCAGCAGCAACTGTATGGCGCAGCAGTCTTGGCTCGCCTTGGTGGTACCTACCGTTGATACAATCTCCTGCGCGCGACCCAAGTAAAGAAGTGCTGCCACAAGAAGCGCCAGAAGAAGTGAAGCGAGCCAATTTGCCTGACCGGCCACGCTTTTCTCAAGCCGGTTTTGAACGCAAATCCCTGTAAAGAGCTTTCCGGGAGAAGCTTTATAGCGAGAGCACTCCCACAATGAATAATAAACAGTCAACACAAAAAGAAAGCACGAAATGGAATGAGGACAAATCGCAGCGGCGATGAGAGCAATAGTGCCAAAGTCTATGACACTTGCAATGATTCTCTCATCCGCGCGCGCCGATCTCGAAGCAACAAAAACCTTGGACATATGATTCTTGAGTTGTCTGGTAGTGTGGAATCTGCGGTTAGGATCCTCTTCGAGGCACTTCGAAATGAGCTTCCGGAGAGCTTCCGGGACGGACAACTTCTTGAACGCGACATCGATCGGATCTTTTTGCGATCTCTTCTGTTGACTGTAATGACACTTCTGTTGTCGTGCCACTACATTCAGTGCGTCTGTATATCTAGTTGCCGTGAGCATTTGATAGAGCAGACAGCCCAGTGAATAGATGTCGACCTGTTTACCCGACATCTGCTTAACATCCACCTCAGAACTCTCCGCCGCGCGAATCAACTCCAAGACCTCTCCATCTCGCTTGGAGTTCATGAAGGATGACAATTTCGCGGTCCCGAAGTCGGCTATCATCGCATGCCAGGATTCTGGACCACCGGTAAGCAGAACATTTCGTGCAGTCAGCTGTTGATGACTGACGCCGTTGCGATGCGCATATTCTAACGCGTCGACGATTTGCATGGCTATACTCGCGCAGTCCTGGATTGATAGCCTGCCATGCATTGCAATCACCTTTTCCAGCGACATTCCGTCTATCGGCTGCATAAGTAAATATGGTCTTCCATCGAAAGTCTCGAAGAGGGAAGTAGGACTTACTATGTTTGGATGAACCAACCGGCTGGCGAGTTCGACTTCATGTCGAAAACGCTTCAGACAAAGTCCATTTCCGTGAAAGACTTTGGCAGCTAAATTGCATCCTTTTCTTTTGTCTCTGACTTTGTAGACATCTGCGGCAGAACCACTACCAATCGACTCCAAGACTTCGAGATTGTCGCTCAGCGATGGGAAGATGACCTCGACTCGACTATATAGTCTCGCGTTCGAATCCTCCTTCTTCAGGCGTAACTCAGTGGGCAAGACTTGTGCCGTCAGGCGTGGTTCAGGTTCATCGTCAGTACCATCACTGGTGCCGGGGTCATGCACTTGACCGTCAACTGGATGACGACCGACTTCAGTGGCATTCAGAGTGATTCGGCTTGGCTGCTCCGTGCTGAAGTTGTTGAAAGAATATCTCGAGGAGTCATCCACTTTCGATTGATTGCCGTTGGCTGTGCTATCTCTCAATGCTCTATTGAGAAAACCACTGTCAGACCTGGAGACCTGCTCGCTCATCTTCAAATTTTGCAACCCGCCTTACCTTGCCATCTCATTCAAGCAAATTCGTGTTGAAAAAATGTTGAGTCCGATGGAACCAATCCTAATCGGCTGATATCGACGGCGGCGGCTTCGCGCTATCGTTGCTCGTCGATGCGGTCAACATAGTGATAAACACCGTCAATGGCACCGTGTTGCAAATGACCGTTCCCGTTTGTCGACCGTACCGGCCGAACGAGAATACTCCAGTGGAGATACCGGACGCCAGTCTGACATTCGGGTTCGTGGCGCTGACGAATACGTCGCCCACGTTTCACTCGTCCCACAAAGAGGCAAAACTATACTGGAATCCAGGTTTATTTCAAGTACGGACAACCACCAACCATGGTTACGCGTTGATGAATGACGCTAGTCCACAAACAATGATCGGACAGGTAGTAGGAAAACACTACCAGATATTGGAGCTCATCGGGACAAGCGGACTGAGCCGCTCCTATAGAGCGCTTCACACATCCCTCAACAAGCAATTTACGCTGAAATGGATCAGCCCGAACATTGTCTATGACGAGCGTAGTACACAACGATTTCGGCAGATCGCACATGCCGCAGCGGGACTGAAGCATGAGAACATATGCCAAACCGACGAGTTTGGCATAGACGAAGCAGGACGTTGTCTCGTTGTTACAGAGTACCTGGAAGGTCAAACTCTAAAAGACTTACTAATTCGCCTCGGCCGGCCGGCGCGTTCACAGATGCTGGCTATCGTAATTCCGTTCTGCCGGGGACTCTCATATGCGCATGGACAGGGAATGATTCATGGCGATATAAAACCAGACAATATTCGAATCATGGTCGAGTCCGATGACTCGATCGCTGTTAAAGTATCCGATTTCGGGATGGCAAGCCTGCTCAATCCCGACGATGGATCTTCCCCGGATTTGATAAAGACCTGCGAAATTCTTGGGACACCAGACTACATGAGCCCGGAGCAAGGCTTTGGCAAACCGCAGGATCATCGCTCGGACATTTATTCTGTCGGATGCATCTTGTACGAGCTAACATCAGGAGTGCCGCCATTTCAAAACTATGGACGTACTGACGGCGTTGTATTGGCGCATATGACGGAGGCCCCTCCGCCACTTCCCGCGCAGTTGCCGGCGAAGTTGCAACAGATCATTGGCAGGTGTTTAAAGAAAAAACCTGATGAACGATACCAAAATATGCAGCAGCTACTTAGTGAGTTGGAAGAGTATCAATCAGCGCGTGTCAGAACAGAACCGGCACCATCCGTCCCTAACGAGCCGCGCCAGACATTGGTCGACCAATACCAGCCTTCACAAGTGCCGGTGCAGACGTCGAACGAGCACTATCCGCCGCAACAAAATCAATTGCCGCCTTCGGTTAAGACACAGCACCTGGTAGCACGCGATCCGCTGAAATCTCCATCGGCAGAGCAACTAGATCAGTTTCCACCGTCACAGCCACCAGGTTCTGTTCAGCCAAAGCAAGGTCAACCTCAACCTCCTCCTCCAACGAATCATTTTCAGCAGCTCTCCACACCGATCGATCAACCACTATCACCACCGCCACCAACAACGACAGAGCTAAATTCTCCTCCGTCCCGTCTGCAGCCCACCACTCAGACGCACCACAAGCAATACCATGACTTTTCCGAGCAAGAGGCAGCTCAGTCTGAGTTCGTCGGTGTGATTGGCGAGCGTTACGAGATCCTCGAAGTGGTCGCCCAGGGTGGAATGGGCACCGTATTGAGAGCCCGACACTTGGTTCTCAATAAACCTGTCGCCATTAAAGTGCTCAATCCAGGTCGCGCGCTGGATGACCACCTGATTCAACGCTTCGAACAGGAAGCTAAGGCAGGGAGCAACCTTTCACATCCTCACCTCGTTTCTGTGTTTGACTATGGTTTTACCGCTAATCGAGAACCATATCTGGTTATGGAGTACGTCGAGGGTCAGTCGCTCTATGAAATTCTGGCGGAGCGTGGAAGGATGAGTGCGGCAGAATTTCTCGATGTATTCAGTCAAGCATGCAAAGCTGTTCAATACCTGCACAATAACAATGTTATTCACCGCGATCTAAAACCAAGCAACATTGTAGTTCAGATGATCGACGGCGATCGCTATGTAAAACTGTTAGACCTTGGCATTGCGAAGGTCCTAACCGAAGAAAATCGGGATGCGAAGAAGCTGACAACAACGGGGCAGATTTTCGGCAGTCCAACCTACATGAGTCCAGAGCAATGCAAGGGGCAAGAAGCTGAGAGGCAGTCTGATATCTACTCACTGGGATGCGTGATGTACGAATGTATAGCTGGATGTCCACCTATGGTGGGAGAGAACATCATGCATGTCATCTATCAGCACATCAATGAAGCGCCACCGGATCTGGTGACCCTGATCAAGGCTGATAGAGAAGAAACCAAGATCGCAGCAGTGATACAAAAGTGTTTGCAAAAGTCTCCGAAGGATAGATATCAAAACGCCGGCGAGATTCTTGCGATCTTAAATGAAATCGCGTCAGGCTCGGCGCAGCCAAACCTTCCAGCGACGCAGGTGGTAGGTTTGTTATTCGGAAAGGATACGCGTAATGCGAATCCCGAAAGCAGCAGATTCGTCAAAGAGGCGGCCGCTAAAAGATCCGCTCCGGTCGATGAGTCCCCCGGTCGGTCTCCCAGTTCTGGTTCTAGCCCCAGCGCCGGCGGAGAAGCCGGCTGGAAGCCGGCGGTCCCAGTGAAGCAGCCGTTTCTGCCCCAAGAGCATTCTGCGGCTAGCCCCACTCCTGATCCCAGGTCCGGACCCAGTCCGAACTCCGGTCCAGGTTTCAATCCCGAAAACAACCAATCAGGGCGAGAAACGGAAAGCGAACAGACCGTCGTTCCAGGCAGATCCATTAAGTCAGATATAAAGGAAACTCTTCAGAGACATCCATTGAGATGGGGACTGACGGCACTACTGGTGATGGCAATTATTGTCATTCCATCAGTTGCAGTGCTACCTTTGCTGTTTCCATCAACGCCTAAGGAGAGTAACGAAAGTGCTGAAAGGAAGGACCGCACGCAGAATCAGACTTCTGAAACCGACGACAGTGAGCACGTTTCCGAGAAGTTCGACGAAGACAAAGAAGTTGGTTCCAATTCTATGCTCGGCGCACTTAAAAGAGCCGAGAAGACATACAGTCTGGGCAAAGATCATTATCTAGAAGCAAAATCTCAATTCGAAGAAGCGCTAGAGTTCAGCGACGACTTTGAGGACACACAGGCAATTGGACTGATCAATGCACGTTTGGGCGAAATCGATTTCGAAAATAAATCGTACATTAATGCTCAAAGCAGATTCGAAAAGGCAGTGGAGCTTCTGCAGCCTGTGAAGAGCGATAACAAAGATTACTATCTTGATTCTTTAGTGGGTTTGGCTCACGTTGAGAATAAACAGAAAGCGTATGTTCGCGCCGAGAGCCACTTGAGCGAGGCGAGGAAACTTGCATCTGACTGGAGTATGCCTGATATGCAAGCAGACATCTTGCTGGCATCGGCGAAGAATGCATCGCACGACAAGAATGAAACAGCGCTGTTTTTTTACGACGGGGCAATTAAAGCATTCAACAAGCTAAAAAATCCCTCGGCTGACAAGATCGCAATGTGCTACCTCGGCGCAGTCGAAGTCTGCGATAAGATGGGCAAACAATCCGAAGCTCAAAAGCGTATTGGTCTTGCAGTAGCTTTGAGCGGCAAGGTGAAGTCCCCTCAGCTAAGGGATCGAATCAAGATTCGCGCCGACGCCACGACCATCGAGACAGACGCCACCGCGATCGACGACAGTCCAGACTTGTGGGCGGACAGCAGCACTCCGAGCAAGAAGCCATCTTCCAAAGATCCCTCGTTCCTAGCGGCTGACGTCACTGGTTGCATAATGCAGGTATACATCAGCACCGACGACCACGAACCGGGTCAATATCTTGGTTCTCATTCCTGGTATGGTGGCAAAGGCAACAACCTGAATTTCACAACTAGAGTTATCCCAGGCAAACGCAACTACATTCATGTTGTTTTGCAACCACCTAACAACGATAGGGTTTGGGTTGGCTACTTCCGCCTCAGTGGCGGCACGGCGAAGTTTGCAGCGAACGGAATGAGAGTGCTGGACACGAGACCTGATTATTGGAAAGTGAGCAGAACATACTGGGGAAGGGATTATCACAAACCAACAATTGCGCCAGGCGAAGATCACTACACAAGACAGGATTCCGTGCTCGCCCGAATTCATCCGAATTGTCGGGCACTAATGGATCCCGAGGGTGGTCTCGGTTACAAGGGCAACCTGTATTACACAGCCGTCATCAACCCGAGATAGTCGCGAACATTTACTAGGTTTGAAGCCGACAAGTTGCCAAGCAGCACTCTCCGCAGCCGTGTTTTCCGAAAATCATTGCCGAATAATTACAAAAACTGGCTTAGAACCTGGCAGCAGAAGGCATTTTGCATTAGTCTATGACCTTCCAGTCTTTCGAGGAGCCTGTCATGCGTCATCCTAACGTACCGGAATCCCTGGACAGTTGGTGGATTCTGCACCAGATGTTTTCGCTCGACCGCCTGTCGTGGGACAGGTTGCCGCAGCAAGAGCGCACGGAAATTGTCAACGAAGCCCGGGCGGCTCTAGAAAAGCTCAAGGCAGGCGACAACACCGACGTCGGATTCGCCCAGATGGTAGGACATAAAGCCGACCTGATGGTCACCCATTACAGTAAAGAGTTCGACGGTCTGGCCCATGCTGAGACAGTCATTGACAAGCTTCGCCTGGCGGAATACCTGACCACATCGACCTCCTACGTATCGATATTGGAGTTGGGACTTTACGACGCCACTTCCAAAATCCACGCCGCCCTGACAGAACGCGAACTGAAGCCAGCGTCGCAGGAATGGAATCAAGCATTCGACGAATTGCTAAAAGAGCAAGAAAAAGTTCCTCACCACGCGGGTCGGCTCTGGGCGAAGATTCCGCAACGTCGCTATGTTTGTTTCTATCCTATGGATAAAAAACGTGGTGAAGACGTTAATTGGTACATGCTGCCTTTCGAAGAGCGCGCAAAGCTAATGCTGGAACATGGCAAAATCGGACGCACCTTCCATGGTCTCGTGACGCAGGTTATCTCTGGCTCCATCGGCTATGACAAATACGAATGGGGTGTCGATCTCTACTCCGACGATCCTCTGGTTTTCAAAAAATTGATCTACGAGATGCGCTTCGACGAAGCGAGCGCGAAGTATGGACACTTCGGTGATTTCTATTCCGGAGTGCAATTCTCGCTCGATCAGCTCGCCACATTCCTCGATGGCAATGCTGTTCCTGCCTTGAACACATTGCAACCAGCACGCTAGCACCATTCACGCAAAATCAAAAAGGGCACGTCAATTGACGTGCCCTTTTTTGTCAGGGGAACTTGTAAGCTCTTTTTGACAGCGGCTTCGCCGACTCTGTGAATATCAGTAGCTTTGTTAGCTTTGAACAGATCTTCTGCTTGCTTTAACTGATCGTTGTTTTCTCCATGAAGGGCTACCAAAATATTGCCGTCACGGATTTTGCCTTCGTACATTTTCGCTTCATACTCAGGGATACCCAGACCGATCAAACTCCTGTGATACCAGCCACAGTGTCTCCAACATCTGCACCTCAGGATTTTGCCGCTAATCGAATGTGCAAAGATCTGGCGCTGGACCAGTCAATGGGCCAGTGTAGCTACATGAGCGGCACCTGACCATGCTGTCTTCGGTGACCCAATCGCAAGCAGAGATGCAGGTTCGCGAAGATCGCTTCGGCGCGCCAGCGGCTTTGAGACTACGAAAGACCTGATCGCAAAATGAGCAGCGCATTACGATCCAGTCGCCCTCTTCATATAAGGTCGGTCCATAATGTCTTACGTGATAGATGTCTTCGTCTAAGTCGTCGAACATGTTATTTCGCAGAGAAACCTAATTGTACGTCCGGCTGACGAAATAGTTCCTACCTAAAAAAAATCAGAGGAGCTAGATATACTCTTGCTGTGTGATTTGACAGTCGGTCTATCGTCGTCTTTTCGCAGTTCAGCTCGAACGAGCGACTGCCAGTCGAACATGGTGAATTGTTCGCGCTCCTGCAGCAGACTTGTCAGTGGTTCCGTATAACGCATTGCATCAGAGGTCGTTTCGCCAAGGATCATATTGCAAGCCGGCTCCGTGTGGTCCGCAATGGCGTTTTGCTTCGCACGAGCGGAGGCGCCCAGCAGAATTCCCTGCATCAACTCTGCGCGATTCGGACCTGAAAATTCAAAAACTTTTTGAACTCGCGTTCGGAAGTAGTTGGCAACAAAGATTTCGAGATTACAAATCGGACCTGATTGACACCAGAAGTCGCTAACTGACTAATGCAAAACGCGGTATCATCGGTATTATCAGGCGCAACTCCAAACGGAAGTATTGAAATGCAATCCGAAATCCCAGGATATTTCCTCTTTCTCTACATCACTCCCATACTTACAATTCCTAGATAGTAGAATTAAACAAGACACACTGCAACAAGAGTACTTTTATGGTTTCCTCAAAGAAAAGTGACAAGTCTGTGCAAATTGCCAACCTTCTCGCGAGATGGCGACGATTGATTGTTGAGGCAGGTCCGACTAACAAAGAATTAGCTGTTGAAGCGATAGAACAATTGTGCAAAATCAACAAAACAGATCGCCCACTGATACTATGGTGTGAAAGCCCAGCGCAACTGTCGGTAATACCATGTCTAATTGCAAATATTTCGCATGCGCCCGGTTGGCATCAACTTGTTGATACCCTATCGAAGGAATCTCCTGACTCACAAAATTGGCGATCACAGTGGCAATCGCATTGGTCGAAGTTCGAACGCGATTTTGTACGACCACTAGTCGACAAAATCTGGAACTTTCAATTTAGCGAACAGGACAACAGCGTTCGAGAGAAAACGATTAGACGCCTTCAGGAACACATGTTACTTGTTGTGCGCGACGAGCGCGTGAAGAGTGGAAAGCAATTGGATGATCGGTCACAACCTCCCAAAGACGGAGTGTTGCGTCAATTTGCAATGAATTGCATTGCGGAGAGACAGCAGGCTAGAGTCGCCGCTGAGATTTCTAAGCGAACGACGTCCAAATTCACGATGACTCCTGCTTCGGCAATTGGAATGATTCACGGGGTATTTGATCATCGGATGTTGACCGAACATATACCTCAAGGTATTTTCAATGCTGAATCTTCTAAAGATAATCAAGCGATTGAAGAGCTCCGCAATCAATGCCGGGACATTGATTCCCTTGCGACCGCAATGTCCGCATGGAAAACAAGAATACTCACCGGCGCTGCCGGCCCAATGTTTGATCCCGCTAATTTCAATTTACAAGGGCTTGAATCATTCCATCAAATTGCCTGGAAAACTTATCGAGACGCTACGAAAATTCTCGAAGTGGCGCTTAAGGAGCCACGAGGCAACCAAATGGCTTACTGGGGAGTCTCATCGAACTGGCTTCCATTTGCTCTGGCATGTCGAATACTTGAACCTCAACTACTGGAAGAATTGGAAGGAACAATCGACTGTTTGGCCTACCTGGCGCACGCGGCAGACGGCTACGTTACTGGAAAGAGGATATGTTTCGTGTCCGAAAAACCTTTGACGATGGAATCAAATGCAATCGGTCAACCTCACAACGCAACTGGTCCTGCAGCTACCTGGTCTGATGGATTCACCGTATATTCCTGGCGAGGCGTCTTCGTAGAGCCGTCCTTAATCGAGAGAAAGCAAGACATATCTCCAGACCAGATTACGAATGAGAAGAACGCAGAAATCCGAAGAGTAATGCTCGAAATCTTTGGCGAAGAGCGCTATCTGCGCGAGTCAGGCGCAACAATGGTACAGAAAGACGAGTGTGGCGAGTTGTACAAAGTTAGCTTTCCAGGCGATGAAGCACTAACAATGGTGCGCGTGCAAAACAGCTCACAAGAGAAGGATGGCACATACAAGCATTACTTCCTCAGAGTCCCGCCGACCATCGAAACGGCAAAGGAAGCGGTAGCCTGGACATTCGGAGTAGAAGCATCGGAGTATTTTCCCGCGATCGAAACTTAGATCTATAGCGCAAAAAATAGCGACTTATCGACTCTCAAGTGGTCCCCAGGTTAGTGCTCCACACTATGTTGCCTTCGAGAACCAATGATTCGGCAATTGTGATTATTTCAGCGAACGCGGAACGCCGAAAAAGCCCATGCGGCGATGCGGGTCGATTCCTACAATGCCCACAGGATAAGTTCGGTCCTCATTTTTTAATCTCACTTGCGAGATAACGTCCCTTTCTCAACGGCCGCGGTCACCTCTTGATAAGACTGCTTCACTCTAATCGGCTGTTCGGCTCCTGCAATCCAAATGTACGTGCCGGAACCAGGTGCCGAACGCCAGCAGGTGACGTGATCGAAGTTTATACTAAGTTGTAGTTCGACTTCCTCAGCTGGACCACTAGTTTGCTTCGACTCATTTTTAAATTGAGTCAATTCAGTTACGTGCATGAATGCTACCTCTCAGTTAAGTTCATCGAAGAAACTTTAGTTGCTACGCCCATCAACAGTTTGTCAGAAATGGTCACCTGGGTGGTTACTGATGAAACGGTCACCAACCTCGTATAGTAGCGTATTGCAACTAAGCCCACTGCTGGGCTTCTCAAGGATGACATAGTAAGAAGAGGGCAGACGAGGGGACTTGAACCCCCGAGTGCTGGAACCACAATCCAGTGCCTTAACCACTTGGCGACGCCTGCCATGGACGCGTTTCATAGAGCCAGGTTGCATTATACCTAATTGCCGCAAATATCTCGAAGCGCCGAGTTATTAGCAGACCTCATAAAGAGCCAGAAAGCGTATCTAGTACGAGGTTTACCAACGCATACTTCGATTTACAAAGGGTTGTGAATCGAATTCAAGAGCCTGTGATGCACCACTTGGAGAGTTGTGGAGCTAATCGGTTTAACCAAACATACTCATAAAACCCTTACAGCCAGACAGAACCACATCCAATGACTAAGTGGCAGTCACCGAGGACTTCAATCCAATATGCCGGCCGCGACCGAGGCCTTGAGTATTAGAGGAAGTGCCAATGGGGTTGCGGATCCAACTAGGATGATGAGCACCGGTAAAGCAAATCGCCGAGGTGTGTTTCGCCTCCGGACGGCCGATGAAGCCAAAATGCCTGTGGATACAATCAAAATTCCCACGCCGTTTCCAACGGCGTTCAGCAATGACTCCAGTCAGGCAAAGTTGTTAACCTTAACTGTTCCTGCCAGATTGACTTCGGTCACTAGTTCCGTGTCGCCCAGGTTCGATGGACTGTCGCTTGAATGGGGCGTTTCGGCCAACTGCCGTTGCTCAAGCTTTTGTTTTTCAACGGTATTGAATGTTCCAATCGGAACAAAATTGCCGGCAACAATCGACGTGACGAACACGACTAATGGCACCAGTATCATGGCGCAAACAAAGAGAAGTAGGTGTTTCCGATTCATGGCAACACACCTCCGATTTGCACAGCAATGCTGTACCTGGGAAGATTTAGTTGTTAGTATGTTGTTTGATTATCATCGAAAGTCTCAACAATCAAAATGGGGTTATCCCTGTGAAACAGTCTGCTCCGCCGACGGTATCATCTCTGCCGCGCACGCGAAGTACTTGACCGAATAGTCGAAGCTACTTAACTCCTAACACTCCGAAGAGAGGCGGCAACAGGAGAGCGAGAATCCCACCTACAAGAAAGGCGCAGAGCCAGGAACCAATCCAGATGGTAAACGCGACCTTTGGACCGCGCTCTTTGATCATTACTCCGACCGTAGCGATACACGGAACAAAAAGCGTAATAACGATCATCGCAGTGACTGCCTGGGCAGCAGTGAGTGCGACTTCAGTGAGACCGAAGGCAGCGAAGTCACGCCTCACGATTCCCAAAATAAATGTAGTTGGTATTCGCGGGTCGTTAGGAAGTTTCAACCAGTGCACCACCAGCGGTTGCAACGAGGTCACGAACCAATCAAGTAACCCTACCATCTGCGCGACCGTGACTACGAAGCCCGCTAGACAAAACATCGGTGCCGACTCTTTCAGGAAAGCAAATGATTTCTTCCATGTTTTCTTCGCGACATTATCCCAGCGAGGCAGTCGCATAGGCGGCAGGTCGATGAGCAAAGCCTGCGATTTGCCTGGAAGAATTTTATTCAAAAGAAGACCGGACACAGCCAGGATACCGAACACCAGACCACCATAGACAGCCCACGCGGCACCGCCGCCGGAGCGCGCCAGAGTGCCCGATACGACACCCAACTGCGCAGAACACGGAATCGCAATGCCAAGCAAAGCCGTCGCAATCAGCTTCTCACGATTGGTGGTAAGAAGTCGGGTAGTGATCGTTGCCATCGTCACGCAGCCGAGGCCAAGAATCAGTGGAATTATTGCACGCCCGTTCAAACCGATCTTGTTCATAAGTCGATCGACAAGGACAGCCAACCTTGGCAGATAGCCCGAGTCTTCCAACAGAGAAAGGCCCAGGTAAAAACCGATTACCAACGGCATCAACAATCCTAAAAGGTATGTCACGGTAAGCGTCAAGATTCCGTATTCGCCAACCAGGACATTGCCAATTATGCTCAATAGGTTTGATCTAAACTTCCAAAAGTCATATTTGACTTCATCCGGACTTACCGATGTAATTGCCGCTTCAAGCGCTGCTGTATCTGCCGAAGACGAGGTTCCACCAGGGAAGCTGAACACCTTGTCGTTGATTGTAATCTCGCACGGCGCGAATTTCGCAACCAGTTTTCTAACAACCGGTTCGTAATACACTCGCATAGTCTTCTTCTCGGTCAAATCGACAAGATTGCCCGCAATCCAGACTCCAAGGACCTGATAGAAGATGAAGTAACAAGTAAGAAGCGCAATGATGCCACCATATACGGGGTGCAGCAAAAATCGTCCTAACTTCACGGAGAATTTCGTCGTCTTCGAACTCTCGCTGACACAATCATCGACGACTTCGTCGACAAGCCGCCGACGCTCGGAATAGATGCTGGTCCGCAAGTTATCAGCGCGATGATTGCACTCCTCTATAGTCTTCTCGTCATTCTCGAGAATCAACAGTGCTCGCGACTGATCGATATCCCGATCCAGGACGGGCTGTAACTTCTCGATGAGCTCGGCGCGAATATTGCCAACTCTAGCTTGCTTGACGAGTTCTCCAATCTCAGAGATGCCTTTGTTCTCCACCGCAACGCAATGCATGACAGGCACACCGAGGCGCTCGGATAGAAGACCCTTGTCAATTGCAATCCCGCGCTGCAGCGCCTCATCCCATTGATTGATGACAACGATAAGAGGTTTTCCCATATCAATCAACTGAAGAGACAGGAAGAGATCGCGGTCCAGACTCAAGGCGGATACCACGTTGATGACTCGATCCGCTTCTAGAATCATCCGACGTGCTGCACGCTCTTCATCGTTGAGACTCGAAATCCCGTACACTCCAGGCGTATCCGCGATAGCGTCATCGCCGAGACGCCCCTGGGCAATGTCGATCGTGGTACCCGGATAATTCGAAACGTCAGCGCTCAAGCCAGTCAGCGCGTTGAAAATCACGGACTTGCCAACGTTGGGATTGCCTGCAAGGACAATACTCAGACCCGCCGAGCCGCTCTTGTCACCATCGCCACGAGCGGAAGTATGGTCCTTGTCGTGCCGCTTATTGACGCGAACACTGCTTTTCATTCGTCCCTCAACAACCGTTTTGACTGATTTTATCAGCAAACACTCATCGATAGTTGAAAATCTAACGGGCGAAAAGCCCGCGGGGATTTATGGGCAACAATATTTGTCAATGAGTTCATTGAAGTGAGTAGCGGCTCGATCATCCGTGCTAATGTAACCACGTTATTATTGAATGCGAAGCGAAGCGGTCGAACCGCAACCCGAATGAGTATTTTCAACCAAACCAAAAGACACAACGAACAGTCCTGCGCGAAGGCCGCACGAAAGGTCCTCCTCGTGTTCTTGTCACTGCTCTTGTCTGTTGCTCAAGCGACTCCGGCCAACTGCCAGACATCGACGACACAACCGGGCGACGCCAAGACTCTCAAATTGAAGAATGGTCTTCGAGTCCTGCTGATCGAAGAACCGGCGTTTCCGATTCTGTCTTGCCAGCTCTGGCTCAGGACCGGTTCACTCAACGATCCCTCGGGCGGCAGCGGAACTTGCCACGTAATTGAGCACTTGCTCGCCGAGACTATGAAAGCCAACGGCGGCTCTTTGGCTCGACAACTCGTCGGCAGCGGAGGACGCTTCGACGCATTCACCAGCGACGACTTCACAGTATTTCTCGAAAACTTGCCGGTCTCGCAGTTGGAACTGGCTCTAAATCTTCAAGCAGAGCGCTTGAAAGAAAAGAGCTTTTCGCAGCCGCAGTTGACCGAAGCCATCCGCCAGGTGACGCAAGAGCTCGAAGGCGCCAACCGCAATCCGGACAGAACCTTGATGCGCGAAGTTCGGTCGCTGGTCTATACCCGCCATCCTTATAAGAATCTACCTGCAGGAATTGAAGAAGAGATAAAGGCGCTGACACCACAAGCGGTCACCAACTACTTCAACAATTACTTTGTGCCAAGCAACGCGACCCTAGTTATAGCCGGAGATATTAAACAGAGTCAGGTCATGGGTCTGGTGGAAAAACAGTTGGGCAGCCTAAGGGAGAAGTCTGCCAGCGCACCATTGGCAGTGCCCTCCGAGCCGCTTCAACCTGGCGAACGTCGAGTTTACCTTAAATATGGTGGCAAGAAAAACAAAGTCCTGGTCGCTTTTCACGCACCCGCAGCGACTGAAGCCAATGCCGCATCAGCCGCAGTCGCGGAATGCTTACTCGGGAATTCCGCCAGCGGACTACTGACGGACAATTTGATTACCAACAAGATTTGCGATTCATGTGCTACAGCCTACGAGCTCCGCAAGCAGCCTGGGATGTTCGCCATAACGCTTGAGGGGTCGGGGACTTCGAATCCTTCTAAGATGCTATCGACCGTCGAAGAGATTTGCGACAAACTCAAAGACGGAGGATTCGATGAAGCAAGCCTCGCCGAAGCCAAGAAGCATGCCGTATTTTCTTGGCAGAAGAATAAGATGGGCCCCTACAGAAGGGCTTTTCAGCTTGGACTGTTCGATGCAGTAAATAAGCTCGACCAAGCAGATCTGTGGCAAAAACAGATTGAAGCTGTTACAAAACAAGACGTCATGCGACTCGCAGCATCATATCTGGTGCCGGCAAAACGATGTGTAGGCTTTATGCTCGCACAAGCCACACCATCACCACAGAAGACGGCTTTTGTAGACTCGCAGGACGACAGCGCAGTCGCGGCTGAACGCTCTTTTGTGAACCAACAGATTGGAATTTCAAAGTTTGCTACAAAGTTAGATAAGGCAATCGCAGAAAGCAGCTTGCGCCATTACCGTAGACTGACAGATCTCGCCAGACTACAGGCAGCTGCTTACGATCCATATCTGCAAGGATCGAGGACAGATGGTACCGACGAACCAAGCGACGAAGCACCAGATTCTATAGAGGAATCTGGCGATTTAAAGCCATCAGGATCCAAGCCGATAAAATCAGGAGATTCCAGTAGCACAGCCTCTCCCACTAACGATAAGAAGACGAATAGCGATACTTCGTCACCTGCGTCAACCAGCAAGGATGATTCCAAGCCAACGTCTGCAACGGATAAGAAGGACACGTCGTCGAAGCAGGACACTCCATCGAAAACGGACGCATCCTCGAAGCGGGACAACTCTTCGAAATCAGACTCTTCGAAACAGGACTCCTCATCAAAAACTGATGCAACATCGAAGCAGAACACTTCCTCGAAGACTGACTCCTCACCGAATCAGGATGCTTCGACCAAGCAAGACGCATCTTCGAAAACGGACGCATCAGCAAAGCAAGAAACATCTTCGCAAAACGATGCATCATCAAAACAGAATGCCTCGTCGCAACAGAAATCCAACACCTCGCCATCCTCAACGAACACGTCGACGCAGACTACCCCGCCGCCAACAACAGGCGGCTCGTCATCTACTACAAAAACAACAGCCCCGCCACAAGCCACCACTTCGCCTTTCGCAACGCCATCGGCTACAACTCAGAGCTCGTCTTCGTCGCCAGCCCAAGCCGCAGGTTCATCTCCTCCGACAGTTGGTCTGCGCAACAACATGACACAGCATGTCCTCGGCAATGGAATCAGATTGTTGATTTTCAGAGTCGCGTCCAGCCCGGTCATCAGAATCGCAGGAGCCGTGCGAGCCGGACATGTGTACGATCCGGTCGCCAAGCCAGGAATATCCGATGTCACGGTCGCGCTGATGAATGCCGGCTCAGCCAAAATCTCGAAAGAGAATTCAACTAATATGCAGACTCAGATCGGACTGGACCGCGGCGATCAAATACGATTCTCGGAAGGGCGAGAATACATCAGCTTCACCACAAACTGCCTCGTCCAGGATCTGCCGGTTCAGCTCAAGCTCATAAGCCACCACCTTACCGATCCGTTATTGGATGACACCAGCCTCAGTGCGGCACGCAACTCAGTGGCAGGTGCGATCAAAAGAAGACAAAACACGACTCAGGATAGAGCCAACCGCCTCCTGCTGCAGAATCTCCTCTCTGACAAATCGCAGTTCAATCCTCCCGGCCCGCACGAATTGCTTGCGTCCGTCTTAAAAATTTCCGCAGATGATGTCAATCAGTTTAGAACAAACAACGTAGGACCTGCGACGACAACTATCGTAATGGCAGGCAATATAGATGCGCAGAACGCGCAACGATTAGTCAGTACAGCATTCAAAGACTGGCAAAGCAAGGCCAGAACACAATCACTGAGCGCCGCGGCCAACAAGCGTCAGGTGACGAAGGTGAACCTCCCCACAGACGACGCCGTCAAAGTCGAGTTGGCGATTGGGCGCCTGCTCTCGACTCCCGCATCAAAACCGGAGTATACCCGCCTGCTGCTTTCCGACTGTGCGCTTTTAAAGCATCCCCTTTATGCTCGTCTGACAAATCAAAACAAACTGAAAGATGTACTGGATGATTCCATCTCAATGCATAGTACAATCATGCCGCTGTCATCGCAGTGCGCCTGGATTCTCAATGTTCGCTCATCGGAGCAAAAACTGCGCGGTATTACCGGTGCCATCAAGCAGCAGTTCAAGGAGCTCGGCACGACTGGTCTTTCTAATCAAGAACTCAACGAGATGAAGCGTTTTATCGGAGGACAGGTCTCCGTAAACCGGCTAGCTGACGTCGTCACCAGCGCTGATAGCATCATCGATGCCGTAGCCACCGAGCGAGAACCGGACTATTGGTTCTCACTTCCTTCCAACATCGACAAAACAAATCTGAACGACGTCAACGCATTCATTAAAGATGAGTTCCAACCCGACAAATCTTGCGTAGTTATCGCCGGAAGCAAGGAAGCGATCAAACAAGTCCCATCGCTAAGGCGAAACAAAGATTAGTCTCATCTTCATGGCGCTGTTTAGCCTACTAGTAGACATCAAGCATGAGTTTACGCTCATTTTTGACAAGTGATACCATTTGACAATTAGCGGCAACTCATTAATCTGTATAGCCGAGCAATATGGCGTCAGTCACACCTTCATATCGATCGGACAGCCGAGACTTGGGCGGCACGCCCTCGAAACAGTCGACTGGGCGGCATCTTCCCGCTCTGAAAGCTCCACAGATTGAAATGTTGCCGCAATGGAGACAGGGTTAAACAGAAGATTGTAAAGGTAGAAATGGTTGTCAATTATTTAATGTCACATCGTTGAATCGCCCACCCTTATTGCGATAGCGTCGATTCTCGGCAAGACAAACACCCGAAAAACAAGGCTGGAGCGCGATTTACGCGAATCTGCGCTGGTTTGACTTTCTAGTGACAAGTCCGCTAAGATGCTGCGGTGAATTTGCATGTGTGTTACAACTGATGTCGTGGCCAAATTTCGATCCCAACGAGTGCCACCACCAGACGCAGCAAGTTTGAAAACAGTATCCACAGGAAGCCTGAAGAGATGGTCACAGTGGTAGAAGAAGACAAGCTAACTAATTCATTTAACGAGAGAGTTGATTTAGTCCTAGAGGAAAATTCAATGCTCGATGCCACCATGTTCGATCAAATTCCCGAATTCATTCGCGAAGAGATCGACGAGGATCGCCGCAGACCGCAGCTCGATGCAAAGCCCATGCTGCCCCAGGCGTCAATCGAAGTTCTTAACAGAAATAATGAGGTGAGTACCATTCCATTGGTATCCGTCAGATCCGATCGCACCATCAGTGGTGATGTGCATGAGACCTCGCCGCCCGCAGACGAGCTCGAAGCTCTGTGGCCAGGTGTTCATCACGAGTTAATCCAACCTACCAAGCGTCAGCCGAGCTTCTACTTAATGTTGGGCTTCATGGCCGGTGCAGTGGTATCACTCCTCGGAGTGTGGTCCTACTCAGCCGTAGCTTCGCGCGTAGTGGCTAGCAACGACCACTCATCGAAGAGTATCGTCGTAGCAGGCGCTACTGCTGCCACCAGACCTCAGCAGCCCGCCGATCCTACGATCGAAGTTAAAAGCGTTGATCCCAATGCCACGCTCGTCCCAATCAGCAGCACCTATGAGGTCAAGACTGGCGACACCCTCGTCATGATCGCAATGAAGAACTATAAAAAAGTAACGCCGAGACTGCTCGACGAAATCGTGAAAGCCAATGGCATGAAGAGCGCCAACGTTCTTAGCCTCGGTCAAAAGATCACGTTACCGCAATACACACCTTCCAGCGCAATAGCCGCTTCTAGCTCGGGTCAGGTTCGTTGAAGGCTCAGGCCTCCCAACAGACAAATCCAGGAGCTAGCGAACAGTTTACAGTCGCGCAAGCATTTGACGCCGTTAAGCGAAAGCTTAGCGGCTACGAACATAGGCAGGAACAAATCGACCTTGCGAAGTTAATCGAGCGCTCAATTTCCACAGGAAAGACAGGAGTTTTCGAAGCCGGCACCGGCATCGGGAAAAGCCTGGCGGCGCTTGTGCCCGCTGCGCTTTCCGGCAAAAGGGTCGTAGTGTCCACTGCTACGATTTCGCTACAGGATCAGTATATTTCCAAGGACATCCCGCTTTTGCAAGAGATCTCCCCGAAGGCACTCAACGTAGCTCTGCTCAAAGGGCGCGGTAACTATTTAGGTCTTAGACGCTGGGAAGATTTTCAAAGAGAACAGCTCGTCGACGACGAGCTATCTCATTGGGCTAGCAACACAGATACAGGAGACATATCGGACCTTGAATTCGTTCCGCCCTGGGAGGTCTGGTCCGAAATCAATTCTGACAGCGATGATTGCTTGCGCAACAAGTGCCCACGTTTTAACGACTGCTTCTACTTTGAATCAAGAAAGGCGGCGGAAAAGGCAGATATCATCGTCGTCAATCATGCCTTGCTGCTCGCTGATGCAGCTTCATTAGGTGCGGTACTTCCCAAATATGATGTACTCATTATTGACGAAGCCCACCATCTCAATGCAATAGCGACAGATGCATTCAGCGTCGGTATCACCAGCCGCGGTATCAGACGACTGGCGACGAGAGCGCTAAAACGGGTTCATGCTCCTCAAAGATTGATAGAAGATATCGAACAGGATGCTCATCAGCTTTTTCACTTTCTCAACCTCCAGCTTAGATCTTTTAAGATGCGCCTTCATCATCCGGTCGAAGAAGTGCAAGATCTGATCAACTCACTTAACGCTCTCAGAGCGTGGATCAGCGAGCAGACTTTCGACAACCTCTTGGACGTCGAGATGGAGAAAGAAAAGCTCAAGCTCAAAGCGAAGTCGATCATCTCCAACATCGATACTTATTTGAAGTGCCTTCATCTTGTCTTAGAACCACAACTAGACTGGGTAACCTGGGTAGAACGCCATGATGCCTCGGCCTCCCGAATGTCGATAACATCGGCGCCTCTTGATGTATCCGAATTCATCCACGACCTATTGCTCGAGAGAGCCGGATTAACCTCGGCGATCTTTATGTCCGCTACCCTTGCCACCTCCGGAGAGGATCCGTTTCGTTTCTTCAAACAAAGCTCCGGAATCACGGGCGGTGTAGTCCAGGAGAAATTTCTAAGTCCCTTCGACTACAAGAACAAAGCGATTTTGTATTTGCCCAAAATGCTTCCCGAGCCGAATGCTCCGGACTTCCTCAACCTTGCCGCGAATGAAATCGAGCGAATCATCGAAATTTCAGAAGGACGAGCTTTCATTCTCTTCACTAGCAAGTACGCATTGAGCACCACATATGATGCACTAGCACCAAGATTGCCTTACCCAGCCCAAAAGCAAGGGGATATGTCCAGACAAAAGCTTATCGAATGGTTCAAATCAACACCAAATGCAGTGCTTTTCGGCACATCTAGTTTTTGGGAGGGTGTATCTGTAGATGGCGACCAGCTTAGCTGTGTAATCATTGACCGAATCCCTTTTCAGGTACCAGACGACCCTGTCTATGAGGCTCGCTGCGAGCAGGTAAAACAGGACACCGAGAGAAGTTGGTTTAATGACCTTGCACTGCCGCACGCTATCATGCGACTTAAACAAGGGGTTGGGCGATTAATCCGCACCCAAGAAGATCGCGGAATGGTGGCAATCCTGGATCCACGTCTGACCAAGAAATACTACGGACGCCGCGTTATAGAGTGCCTGCCACCAATGAAGGTGATCCACAACCTCAACGACGCCCAGCGCTTTTTCGACGCCGGCAAATAAGTCGGTTAATCCCTGGGGCGACCCATTTAGACTCGTTCCATAGACCACTCTGCTATTTAAACGCCGCCCCCAGACGAGGAATGACCTCAACTCTACAATTGTGTAGGGTCACGGCGCTACCAATCGAGAATAGCCCCTCTCTAAGATTTGAACACCATGCCCCAGACGAGGCAAGGCCTCGACCCTACGATTGCTCACTCAAGAAGCGGCTTCCGGTGAAGATGGCGTCTCCGAAGCAGCAATGTCATCGGCATCATCCATTGCTGAGTTGATCTCTGGAGTCCTTACCAAATAAAGCGCGACCGGGCAGTTATCGACCAGGTACTGGACGATTGGATCTTTTTTGAAGAACAACGAACTACGTCCTTTGTGGACCTCGGTTGTTCCGAGGAACAACAAATCCGCAGAAATTTCTTGAGCGATATCGCAAATCCCTTTGGCTACTTCGCCAACCCTGACGATACCAGAAGCCTCTAGCCCAGAATTCTTCAGTCGAGCCACGACTTCATCCACCTGAGCCTTCGCCTTGTCCATCGGTCGATCCGTGGATATGAGCTGCGCGACGACCCCAACTTTTTCCGGGTCCGGTACGACCCGAATCAAAACAATCTCTGCGCCCAGAGCGCGCGCATGACGAGCGGCCAGATCCACTGTTTTGGCGCTCCTTTTCGGACTGCTGAATGCGACTACAAATTTCATTCAGACGCTCCTGCTTAGTTGTGCCATATAAGCTTGAGACCCAAATAGCATAATGAAGATAACCCAAATGCTACTGGAAAAGTCAGCACCCACGCAAGCAAAATCAACTTCAAAGTCTTGGGATTGATCTTCTCGCGCCCATACATTGGAAGAGTCCCGCCAGCCACAGCAGAGCTAAGCGTATGGGTTGTGCTGATCGGCGCTCCGATTGTAGAGGCAGTCAAAATAATCAACGCTGTACTGAAGGACGCGCCGAAGCCCTGAGAGTGGCTGAGCCTTTCGCGGCTAATCTTCGTACCCACGGTTCTGATCACACGCCAGCCACCAATAACGGTACCCAGCCCGATTGCGCTGGCCGCCGAGATCACGACCCAAAATGGAACATGCTCTATTGAATAACCTGTGAAGTGAGTTGCGAGTATCAGCGTGATGATACCCATCGTTTTCTGCCCATCGTTACTGCCATGGCTAAAACTCACAGAGGCGCTGGCGAAAATGTGCAACCATCGCATCACCTGATAATGAGCCTGTCGTTTGCTGCCGGGGTTTTCCTTTTCCTTCGAATACAACAACGCTAACCAAGTCGCAAGAGCGCCGGCACCAAAACCAACCACAGGCGATATTACCAACGCGAGAAATACTTTGTTGAGCTCATGCCACTCAACACCATCCCATCCTGCCGCTGTCACACCAGCGCCGAATAAGCTGCCAATCAGACAGTGCGACGAGCTCACCGGTATGCCGTACCACCAGGTGACCAGGTTCCATATAACGGCCGCGATAAGAACGGCAACCACTATTGGCAAGGTGACAGTATCGGACGGAATGATCTTGGTTATCACCTGAGCAACAGCGGTTCCTACCAAAAGCGCTCCGAGACAGTTGAGCAACCCGCTCATTACGATTGCAATTCCGGGTTTCAACGCTTTTGTATAAATGACGGTAGCGACTGCGTTGGCGGTATCGTGGAATCCATTAACGAAGTCGAATCCCAAAGCGAGCGCTACGGCAAGAACTGCAACGATCGTGTCGAAACTCATTATTGTTCTGAAGGCTCCGTTATGTCTGAGACACCTTGTCACTCAAATAGATATCAATCCGCCGGTTAAGGGTGAGTTAACTGGTGCTCTACCAGCGCATTTCGTTACAAGATCGTCGTGATATAGCGGCACGATGCCGCCGCATCAGCATCGAGAGCTTCATACTCCGCCAGTTTTCCATTCAAAATCGTATTCAAATAGCAGCAATAATCTAGGCTGCTTCAAGGGTACAATCAATGACGACGGCAATTCATTCGGCAATAAACTTTGTCTAAGAAATCGGACAGTTCTGACGGTCAATTCGACGACACGCTCAACGACGAGCGCCTCCAGCATGCGCACCAGGGTAAGGAGTTCAAGGACGCGGTCGACAGCAATCCGAACAAATTTACCTCCTTCTCCGAGGGCATGCCGAGCGTTGATAAGTTCGAGATTACAGATGCGTCGGAAGACACTACGCAACTAGCGCTCGCAACCGGTAAAGCGAAATCGACAACGGAACAGGTCGAGAGCGCGTTCGGATTTATATCGTCCAGCAAGTGCCGATACCTTCATCGATACCAGACCGCTGACCTTGGCTCAGCAGTTCATTCCCAAAATGATTGCAAGTCGTCACCATCTTTGGATAAACAGATCGCGTTGCTCACAGCCGTTCCCTGGAGCGACAAAGTAAAAGTACGCCGCTCCGACCCGACCCAACCGAGCGAATACTCCTTCGAAGATGACACCATCATTCTCGATCAGCTGTTTAACGATGAAAAACTCATCCTGACATTCGCACACCAATCATTCCATGCCACCAACAAATCTCTAGTTAGACTCTACGAAGGTAACAGGTTAGAACTGGACGAATTCGTCGATGTGCAGCTCTGGTCAGAGGTCGGGGCGCTCGTTGCAGAACTGAATGTGAGAAAAGAACTCTGTCTTAAAGTGGCACCACCGAGGGTGCTTTGTCAAGAGAAAAGTGGTAGCTTATTTAGTATCAACGTCGGCGACTATCTCGAGAGCAAAGGGATGAAGTCCCTTCAGCAGATCCTGGAGAGCTCGATGGTCAGAGGCTCCAAGTCAGTGCGATTGACTGATATATACAGATCGATGCACGATGTTTATACAAAAAATTTCGAAGCCGAAAAGATCAAAGCCAACTGCTACGTCGAACTTTGCGTTGCCACCGGTCTGGACAGAGATCGGCTTTAGCCGATTACTCGTGGTGCGCTTCCATCGCCTCTAACTGCAACGGATCAGCATAGACCCACAAGTCACCTGGTCTCCAGGGTAAAGGATATCTGGTAGCTCTGTATCTATATACGAGCAGCTGCCGTACAATCCGTCTTGCGGATGGATTTTGCTCGCCACGCTTGTCATTAGCGAGCCTGGTCCGAAGTTGAATGGCTTCCCGCTTAGTCCAGCAATATGCCGGACCAGGGCTGGAGCCACGAGAGCGACATAAGATGGCAATTTTGCCGGAGGGTTGGGGCCAACCTAAAACGTAAGCGGATTCATCATACATAACTAATAATGATAATTCATGTTGCTGGAAAGTCCAGTGAACCATAGCCAATGAAAGTGAAAGCATTCGAACATATCGTCATATTTCATCCCGCCGCCATCGGCGATGCCATGCTTGCCACTCCGGTCGCGACCATTCTTAAAAGGAATTTCCAAAATGCGCGCATAACCTATTGGTCTCACGAAAGCTTGAGTCCAGTCATAAAGGATATGTGCCCGGCAGTAGATGATTTCGTCGAATACCGGCGAGGTCAAAATATATTTGCCCTGACAAGCCAGCTCAAGAGCCTGAAGCCTGATCTCTTCATCGACCTGTCCAACGCTCCGAAAGGTAAGTTGATGGCTTTCCTGAGCGGCAAATTTCGCCTGAGCTACAAGAAAAGGAAGGATGGCATTGAGCCGATTCGGCACGCAGCTGACAACTTTGTCGACACAATTAGGCCAATCGTCGAAGTAGTTCCGACCCAACTTTTTCCGACCATCTGTCCGACCGAAGACAGTGTGAGAAAGATAATAGACAGTGTTCGACCTGCCGAGAATGGTCGACGAATAATCGCAGTAGCGCCTGGTGTTGGGCGGCTGAGACCAAATCGCGCCTGGACGCCTGATGGATTTTGCGAACTGATAGAACTGATCAATAGTCGTGATGCATACGCCGTCGCGTTGATCGGTGGCAGCGAAGAAGTAGCAATTGCTACGGAGCTTCAAAATCGTTGCTCTGAAATTCCGCTGATCAATCTCTGCGGCACACTTACCCTCGCTCAAACCGCCAGTTTTCTAAAAGGTTGTTCGGCAGTCGTATCTGCAGACACCGGTCCAGCCCACATCGCAGTCGCCGTTGGCACTCCAGTAGTGGGTCTTTACGGGCCGACTGCATTGACTCGAAGCGGACCCTATGGCTATCTGGATTTTGCAGTTGATAAACGAGACGAGTGCAAATGTCAGTACAAAAAGCATTGCACTCTGACGGATGAAAACTCGGCAGGTGTTTGTATGAGTCGGATTACTGCCACGATGGTTTATGAACAGCTAAAGAGGATACTCTCGAACCCGAGGATTGCGACTTAGGCACCATTATCGGTATCGGCATGATTTCTATAAGCGCACATTCTTCCGGTCCTTCAAAACGAAGCGATTGCCGGACGATAGCCTGCGCATTGACACTTTATTACAAGTCGGCATCGGGGTTTGTTGATGAGGACTGCTGTCGACTCCGTTCTTCACGACGTTGGCAATAAAGTTAGAGTGATAGGTCAACCAGTTGCGGGTGAAGTCTTCAAGTGCCATCGCTTTCACAATTCTGGAAGGGAGTTGAACCTTCATCACTGACCTGTCGCCATTTTGTCCGTATCGAATCCTGAAAGCGCCGGATTCCGTACCCTCATAGGCTGCAAGCAGAGTCCAATCATCATTGACGAACATCTCGAGCTTTACCGAAATGCTGCCCGGGTCACTCCGAAGATCACTCACAATTACGCGAGCACCACGTGACAATGGTCGAACCTCCAGCAATCTCTGCGTCTCGACAGGAGCCGGGCTCGTTTCGTCAGATAAAACAAGAATGGTATCGCTGATAGTATCTATTTCAATATCGGCTACATGAAGAACAACCGGGGCAGTAATGACCGTCGCTCGAGGATTGCGATCCAAAACAGGAACCGAAATCTCGACGCTTGGTCTATTTCCGGTGTGACGCACTCGATTCAAAGCAGAGAAGAGCTCGTTGTCACAGGTCTGTAGCTGTGGACGATCGCGCACGGTGGTCTTCGGATTACCGACACGAGCCGCGTTGACAACAGTGTGTTGATACTCAGCGTGAAGAGATTCACAAGCCTCTTTGGCAGTAACTTCCCTTTCTCTTTCAATCGGCTCTGATGTGTTTTCATCATCCGTATTGCAGCCGGCACCTACTGGTACGGACTTAAGTAAGCTCGCCTTTTTCTGGACGAAATAATTCTTGCGGTGGACTGCAACTTCACGAGCACTCGGCAACCAAAGGACCTGCCCAGGATAAACGAATGGAGCCTTCTTCCCATTGACCAGGTGGAGCAAGACTTCGCTTCGGTTGATCGTGACAACCAGATCGACGAACCGCTTATCTCCGAGCTGCTGCGTACTAATTGTTTCTAGCGTGTCGCCTTCTTTTACCAAGTACTTGACTCGCGTCTCACTCGCCCAACTATCTTGGTTGTCCGCGTTGTCTCTATCGGCATCTTCAAGCTCTTCTTCGGGTTCTGAATCAACTAGTCCAACCAGTTCTGCAAACTTAAGAGCAGCCTGCAAACCAGGGAAGAAGAGGACTTCGCCACCGTGCTTGATAGCAATCTCGCCATTTTGAAATGTCACGCCTTCCGGAAGCGGCTGCCCAAACTTGATTGCCGATGCAATGCTAGCTACCAGAGGCGGTGTCAGACCAATACCTCTGACAATACCCTCGATCGAATTTGGAGCCTTGCCGGTTGGAGCCATCGCTCCATCGCCTTTAACGGTGCCGTCGCTTCTGATAGTTCCGGCAGCGTCCACTCTGCCAGGGACAATCGCATCGTTCTTCGCACCGACGAAACCCTGAGGATTATTAATCGAAGTCGAGGTAACTGTAACGCCATCAGCCTTGATTGCCGGACCTTCCGAAGTAGTTAGTTTTCCGGCGAGGCTTGTCGGAAGTAGAGTAGCAATCTGCTCTTTCAAGCCGGAGATAAAATCGGATCTGATACCACTCAGTACGTTGCCGGTATCGACCTTCGCAACCGGGGTCAGTCCGGATGCGTCTTTCACACCACCAGTCAGGTCGCTCGTGGTTGCGTTGACGGCTCCAGAGACTATACCGGGAAGGGCCCCCTGCAAGGAACCAATCTGAATCGAAACAGCTTTGACACCAGTGGTGACATCAACTTTCGCGGCACCGCCATCCGAAGTCGTTGTCGATTTTCCGGTAGGGAAGAGCTTTCCAGCCAGGGCGTTGATTGAATCGACAAGTCCGGCTGCTCTAATAGGCTCACCAATTACGACTTCAATCTTTGGAGCAGTCGAGGTTCGGCCATCAAGGCCAGAGATAGATACAGGGAAAGCGGTATTTTGACCATGAGGGAATTGCTGCACCGAAAGTGGTGACACTTCGGTTCCCACATTTTTACCGGTGCCTACGAATACCGAGTTTATCTTAACTTCATTTCCACTGTTGAGCGGTTGCTTACTGATTAATCCAATCGTGAAATCGACGGGTTTACCACTAAGGGAGATGCCAGGTTCAATACGTGCGCTCGAAGCCGAGACAATTCGATCATTCGCTTGTGCCGCCACCAATGCATCGGCAAGGTTGGCCTTGGTACCATCGACTTTCGGAATCAGCCCAGTGACGAGCGAACTGTCGAGCTTCCCGAGAGCCACTGATGGATCTCCGTCCACCGCCATCCGACTGAGACCGCTCGACCGGACTGGCTGATTAACTGTACATGCTTGCACCGACTCCGGCGAACGCTGAGTCCCAACGGCTCCAACATTTTTGACGACTGCGTTATCCGCATTCGGGTTGTTTGGTCGGTCAAAACTGGGCTGAGACGGTCCCCGGCCCGGTTCTGGAGCCTGTACGTTTGGCTCGGAATGATTCCTCTGAGTGCGAGCGGAAGTGTCGGTCTGAGTCGCGAGATAACCGCCTATGGTATCCGCTTCGCGTTTTTTTACCTGGCCTTGTTGACCGGGAGTAGCATCAGGTTGCAGGTTCCCAGCGATCTGCAAGTGGACAGCGTGGCCTTCGCCTGTTCTTGCCGGACTGTCGGATGGCGATAGATCGCGGATTCTCTGCTGCAGTATTGAAGGGATAACTGCGGCAGCACGTTCGTTTGTCGCCGCCTTTATGTTTAGCCCGAATGTACTTCCAGGTGACGGTGCGTTAGTAGTTTCCTTGTCTATCTGATCTATGCTACCGCGACTTCCGAGATTCGCAAGAGTTGGAGCAACAGGTTTTTTCGCGTCTAAGGCATTTGCTACGAGGTCGCCAGTCAGCCCTGGTATGGCATGCACGAAGAGGGGGCCGCCGCGGGAGTTAGTGCCCTTTGGAATGCCCTCCGCACCTTCTGGTGAAGCGGTCTGCGGTCCCCCTAAGGTCCGATTTAGAGTTCCATTGCCGTCTAATAATCCTCTGTTAGGATTGTCCAGACGATTAACAGACCCTGAAGGCGCAATAAGTGCCGCAAAATCACCACCGGTCGATTTTCCGTGTTTACCTTTGCCTTCAATCCGCAAAGATGGTGTTTCGGAGGCTACATCCGAAAACACGGTCATCATACCGGAACCGAAACCTACTCCAGCAGGTGCAGGTATGGCTGGTGGCAACGGTCTTTCACCAAGAGATATAGGTGAGCGAGGCGTGGCAGGAGGTAGATGGATCTCCCTAGGATTGGCTGGATGCAAATCACCGGGCAATTTGATCAACGAGGTAGTAGAACCATCTCCTTTATCGCTTTTGAGGTCAAATCCCCCGCCACGACCACTGATATCAATCAAAGAGTTTCTACATGTGTCGCTGATTGGCGCAGGAGTAGCGTCTTTTAGAAGAGGCTTCTCTAGCAATGGAAGATGCGGCTGAGTCTGCCTGGTACCTGCAGGAGAAAGTGAACCCATGCCGACTCCCAGAGATCCAGCCAAATTGCTGAGGGATCGGGGTGAAACAGAATCGACTTTGCCTCTTTCACCGTTGGCAGAAGGGAGCAGGCTGCTACAAGGTACGGATGGATCTGCATCCTTCTTGATTCGATTGGTGTCTCCAGTGGTGCCGCGTTCTCCACCAAGTATTCCAACAGGCGAGGCAGCGGCTCTCGGGAATGCTACCGGTTTTTCTCGGCTTTCGGGCTTGCCAGTGTTGGACTCACCCGGTCTTCCAGTAGTACAGGTATTTGTTACATCGGGAGCTACTTGTGGGAGCAATCCCCGATTCACCACCTCAAATATTTTCTCTCCATTTCCTGCGTGCGGTGAACCATCTGGTCCAGGCGCACGGAAAGGTGGGCTACCAGTATCCGTCGCTCGTCCGGGAACATGAGCGTTGTTGCCGGCTGGATTATCGCCGCGAATTAGTGGTGAACAGCTCGGTCCCACTTCTGATGAAGCACCATCAGAAATTCCTGCTTTTGGATTACCAATCACTTTCGGAAGAGGGCTCCCGGGGTTCTGGGGGGCGGGGATCGGATCAGACGCCAGATGCTGCTTCGAGTCGGGCAAATAAGCTCGACCACGGACTTCTGGTAAGATCCCTTCACTAGGCTGAATGGGCCCATCGGAATTAGATCCAGATTCTCTTTTTGAATATGGCCGTGTCGCGCCAACATTCTCAACCAGCGTTCTACCACCTGGCGCGGGCACTGCAGGTAATGCCAATAATGCTTCCGGGCTATTACCGTTCGCATTCTGCCTACCGCCCAGGACACCATCTCCTGATGCAGGTCTCGAACCCAGAAACAGTGAAGCTGTTGGCTCAGGACTGGGAATCGGTCCAGGTTTGGTCCCGGTGCGCAGACCGGCGTCCTGAGTGACGGAGGCTGGATGCACTAGCGGTAGGACGTCTGGCGGCGGGGGGGTCTTAGCTTCGGCACGATTCTTAGCTGTACATTTCTTATCCCCTTCTACACCAACGGTGCCAGCAGGTAAAACAGGCGGCAGCTCTGGCTGAGGCGAACCGACCTCTCCTCCGACTTTAGCCTTGCGGCCGACAATCGGAGTGGTCGGAGTAGCTACGGGGAGCTCCGGAGCAGGCGACGAAGGAATGGTACCCTCGCTGCGGACACCCACGCCCCGCTGACGTGTGACTGGTAGCGACAACTCGCCGGATGAAACAACCGGTTGCGAACCACCTATTACCGGCACCTCAGGTGCAGCTACAGGCTTCGCTCCGTGGTCGGTAACTTCGGTGGTATCGGGTGCTCCATGCGAAGTAGTCTTTCTCTTATCCTTTGTTGGTAAATCGCCGGACCCGCCTTTTTCATCGCTAACTCCGGGCAAACTCGGCCCGGACTTGATACCAGAGTCTCTTGGAGTAACGAGACTCTGGAGACTGACCGGTATAAGGGGTGAAACAGAGCCATGAGATGGACTGGACCCATTCAAATCTTCCGGTGAAGTAACTGTCAACCCTGGAAGAACCGCATCTGCAGACGGCTTTAAAAGCGCGGCGAGCCTATCGCTAGACCTTGTGGGATCCGGTGCGCCAGCTCCAGGCTCGGAGATACTGAGATTAGGCAACCTGACACCGGAGGGCTTGTCAGACGGTTGCTGTACGATTGCCAGGCCAGGTTCTGTTGACCCGCCGGCACCCGAGTGTGAGGCATTGAGTGTCCGGTCGGCTGTAGGCGCCGGCTGAGGCTCACTTTTATCCGTCTTCTTGGGTGGACCGGAGACTTGTTGAAACAACTCAAAGTCGGCACTAGAAGACTGTTTTACTTGTCGGAGAAAATCTTCCATTGGAAATTTCAAAATAGAGCGTGGAAAAGCACGATAGACAGATGACAATCACAAATCCGTCTAGCGCCGCTACGATAGGGGTTTGCACGATCCGATTTAAGGCAGAATGCTTGGATAGTCAGGCATGATATTAGTCAATATTCGCAACGGAGTATTTTTCGACAGGTAGCGATATTAAATTTCGGAATTTTCCAGATAAGACCCAAAAACCCGATTCTATTGACATCCGAAGTATGCGGGCATATGATGTTTGCGCCATGACTATTTTTAATGGCGGCCCGACCACTTACTATCAGTGCAAGTAGAATTGTTTCATCCTTATAGAATAGAGACGCAGTCTAAAATAAAACTGATAAATAATCGGAATTCGATCGCCTCGCACCAGCAGTAGTATCACCACCGTCTTTGCAATTTGTTTTTCCGCGGAGAATATAATGAGCGATATTGTCCCTAATGGCCCGAAGAACCTCAAAGGCCAAGTTAACGAAACGCCGGATAAACAGAGAAGACCGACTGGAAGCGACCAGGTAAAGAATCCGAGTGATACCACTTCCCCCTCGGCGGTAGCAGAGACTCTGTCGAAAGAGCTACCAACCTCGCATTTCCCGCAACGCGGACAATCGGCAATAGACGCCCGACAAGCACATAAAATGATTCAATCCGCCCAGGGCGTAGAGTCGGTGACAACTAGACTACCAATGGCTGACGGCGGTCCTATAAGAGTACGTACAGTAGGTGATACTAATCGTGGTGGCGACCAGGCGCCCGAGCGCAGAACCAGACAACAGAATGCTACAGGCACTGCCTCTGACATCGCCGATCGTCCCGGCACCGACAATGTGGCCGACGTGAGACGACACAATCTAAATAGAACGCCTGAAGCCGCAACGGTTCAAACGCAAGCGGATCTAAGACGAGGTGCCAACCCTCACGAAATCGCCAATGCCGGCGATCGCAAACCCGAGGGTCCCATCAATAGGCCGGAGGCGCCCACCGCCCAAAACCAATCCGACCTGAGACGGGGGAAAGGTCAGCAAGAGGGACCAGATGGCGGTCGCGTCAGACAGCAACGCGAAGGCAGAGACCTCAATACGGCCGATAGTCCCGAGGGCAGAAGATCGACTCGTCAACGAAGCGATGTCGGAACGGACGGACATGGACCCGATAGTAGTTTTACTGTTAAAAGGAACAATAGCGATCAGGCGGTTAATCCCGGCCGCCGTAATGCCACAATTCGACAGCTAGCCGACGGAACGGCACAGATAGACAGGTCACCCGGTGGTCGTGGGCGTACACGGACGGAGGCTCCCGGACCCAGAACGCCGGAGAACTCCTTCACAAAGAGACCGGGTCAAGACAGCAATGCTCCGGGCGAACGTCGAAGAGGCGAGACGAGCACCTTGCGTCCTTTTGAACCGACTCCGATCGCACGCCGTGCCGCTGAGGCACTTGCCACCAATCCCAATATGACGGAACGTCAACAACGTCGACTGGAACAGCTCGCCAATCCTGGGCAGCCCGGCACCAGAAGGCCGGAGCAACCTCTTCCCGCCGATCTAGTGACGCCCGCGCAGCAGAGAAGGGCCGAACGCGTTATCAATTCACCACCATTGGTGCAGCCAGTAAACGATTCCGGACGCGGCGGCGGCGGTAGAAAACAAGGACCGGCGCCTACCTCAGAACCAATCGATCCGACGGCTGGACGACGAAGAGACTTCTCACCACCTGGAGGCGGACGGCGCGATTTCACGCCACCAGCAGCGGAGTCACCGACAAGAACAGATGCGCGCCGCGCGACTGGCGATACTCGACCAGGCAGGGGTAGCGATCTTCCTGTCACAACCGATCGAGGTCGATGGGTCAACGATCAGATTCGCGCTCTGCAGAACGATCGAAGCGATCGGGCAGGACAGAACTTCAAGGATAATTTCAATAGACTGTCTCCGAAAAATCAAGACGCGCTTGTGAGGATGGACGGTCGACAACAACAAGAAGTGATCGGTCGCATGTCTCAAGATCGCCCGAATCGACAGGACGCCGGCACCAGGAGCGATGGCAAGGACGTTAGAGCCCGAGTACCAGATGGCAACATCCCCGGTCTCGACATGAATGATCCGCAATCGCGCAGATTTCTTAACGACGCACTCCGTCGGCTTGATCAATTGAGAACAGAACCGGCACTAGTCAACACGAACATCTCCGATGTGCTGAGAGGATTCGATCCAAAGAGTGCCCGCGCCCTCGAGACCTTACTCGCTAACCAACAAGGACTGGACCCTGGAAAACTGACGCTCGGTCAATTGGACAACGCTCAGATCAAGTCGTTGCACGGGCTGTTGAACGCCAACTTCGAACAACCCGGTGGACCAATGAAACTCGCACCGGTAGATGCACTGAGCGAAATTTCTCGACGAGTGCGCAGTCCATTCGGCACCCCAGAAACACTGAATCCACTCACCGGACCAGATGCCATCGGGAAGCCTAGTTTTCGTCCTGGACCGGCTGGCGACTCTGTACCAGCAGTCGATCCGCTGTCAGAGATCGGAAGAGTGCTCAGCAACACCCAACCCGGAACAAGACTTTCCGACCTGGTCGTGCGCAATCTTGATCCACTGCCTGTCGCGATGGTCGACTCAGGCACTCGCGCTTTAGTCGAATTCACAGCGAATCTCAGCCCGTTGCAAGAGCTCAACGTCATGAACATGCTGGACAACAGCCCGCGTCTGACACAGCTTCTTGATGGCGGAGATGCGATCGCCAAGGCCGGTGGATTCGCCAATATACTCGGTACCGCTTTTGGTGACACCCGTGGAGACTTCATCGTCCGAGGCGATCTACCAGTAACCGCCGGCAGTATCATTCAAGACGGCGCCGATGTGTCCAGTTCTGTCCAAGATGCATCGAATCAGGTCCTCAAGCAACAAGAATTTATCGCGAAGTTGCCGATCGACGCGTCGACCGGTCTGCCTTACGATCCGTCCACAGGCAAGCTCGTAGATCCTGTCACAGGACGAGAGATAGGCAATGTACCCATCGAGAAATCGCGAGCCAAGGGAGATGGGGAAGGCGAAGACATGGATGACAAGAACGACAAGAAAAAACGAAAACACGATTCCGATCTCGAAGAAGAAAAGGAAGAAAAAGCAAAGCACAAGGCTATGTTGCTGCTTATCCAGGCGAAAAAACGACGCGAGCAAGAGATTCGCGACAAAGCGAAGAAAGACCAGCAGCGCAAGGAAGAGGAAGAAAAGCGTGTCAAGTATATTTGCAAAGACGGGGATACGATCCAGTCGATCGCCCTCAAGCAATTGCGCGACAGCCGCATAGCACCGCTAATTTATCAAATCAACAAAGATGTGATTCCTACGCAAGAAGTCAACGGTCAAAAGGTACCGATGCTTCATGCCGGTCTGATTATCTGGTTGCCGTCACCTAAGGAGACGCGAGAATTCCGAGCCAAGTTGATGAGCGGACCGGGACCCGGTGTCGGTATCCTCGGTGGTGCTGGACAGGGTCGCACCATGACACCAGAAGAAGAGCTCGAAGCAAAGTTTGGAGGCGGTTGGTCCAGTAGCGGGCAGCCGGGCACAGAACCTCCTGCTCCCGACAGCGTCGAGAGAAAATTGATGGAAGACGCGGTTGCAGAAGCCAGACGTCGCCGAGAGAATATTGAAAAAGCACTCGGTCCAATCACCCCGACCTCGGGCAGAACGAGAACTCCCGGAGAACGGCTGCACTACACGGTTCGGTTGGGCGATACACTTCGCTCTGTCGCAACGAAGCATCCGTCAATCATTGATGTCAATCTCTGGCGACTGCTTGCCGAAATCAATGAACTTTCCACTGAAGTTGATGCCAAAGGTCATCCGAAGACCGGGCTAGTTCGAGGCTCAACAATCAAGGTCCCGACTTTGCAGGAGATCGCGGAATATAGGCAACGAACCGGCCTCACTACTAACGTGATGAAGCAGGAAGAGCGAATCAAGAATTGCCGCAAATGCGGAAGAATGAACGCAGCACCCGCAACGATGTGCCTGACCTGTGGGCACGAGTTTGAAACTGCACCTGAAAATGTAGAGGCGAAAAAACCGACTGCGACGACACCAAAAGATGCAGCGACAATTGTTCTGGAGGCTCTAGGCAACGAGCAAAGACACGACCAATCCAGAACAGAAGATCTCGACGCAGCGATACCGAAGACACAACCGTCACTCCTTCGAGGACCAGAAACGAAAGATCTTGAAAAAGCTTCGAGCACTCCTCCAATTTCGCCGATCGGTCCATGGGAAGGTACCTGGGCGAGCACGACAGACCTGGAGGCCACCTGCCGACTGGTCAAATCCACTGATGCATTCGACCAGAATACTGACAAGATGATTATCCAACTTCAGATCAAAGAGGATAACTCGGACTGGTCCCCGATTCTTGAATACGAAGTTTTCCTCTCACATGCTCTTCGTCACAGCTACTCGCGTGAGGGACGATCTCGCAAGAGCGTAAAAATAGACCTACCTGCACAAGCAGCGATGGAACTCGCACAGAACGACCTGCTCGCTAATTGGACGAGCTACAAGCAAAAGTACATGAGCTAGCTTGACCGGCTCGTGTTTTTTCGCTCCGATTTTCTTTTTAGACTCAATATCAAAAGTTCAGAAAAATCTCGATTATGAGAGATTAGTTTCGTCCTGAATCGTTCCTATATATATGTATCGGTCACACTGTTTTCGATACCACTCGGCAACCAGGGGCTTGATATCACACAAATTGGCAACGCAATTCGTGCCATCTCGTCGTTTAACTTTCAGCGGAAGAATGATGCTTGGAAACCACAATCCAGTCCGGCTTTCCAGATTTCCAAGAAAGTAAGCAATATCAAAAGCTCCTTTTCAAAATACTTATGATATTAGGGCGCGGTATCGTATTCAGTGCTGACGTAACTTAGGCGCGGCGCCTGCATCATGCCACCATTACCGGTGTCCACCATGTGTGATATTAGAAACAGTGATTTTTGGAAATCAAGCGAAAAATATTCCAGACAAGAAAATTTGCCAACGTGCAATCCCACACGGCTGCCAAGATTTAATTTACATCGACCATAAATTCAGGGTTTACAGCCCTTGAGATAGAAAAACTGTATCGTGGCTAACAGTAAACTTCCTCTAATACAGGTAACATTGACAAGTCAAGCCAGGTGGTAGCACCCCTCGATCTGTCTTGGCGGGCAAAAAAGGCTGGCACCCAATATATTTTTTTTTGCGTGTAACTAACCCCGAGCAAGCTTTCACGCCCATAAACAGCCTCTCTCCGCCCACGTGCAGTGGTTTAGGAGGAACGGCATTTGTGTATATATAAGTAAGATCTGATCTGTCAGTGTGTTCTGCGTTAGATGACCAAATCCAACAATAATGTTCCGGGCGAAGCTGGTGCGACCAGCCCACCTCTGGATGCGGCGACGCCGACTCCGGAAATCAAGACCACGGCCGACTTGCTGGTGAAAGATGGGCTGAAGGCACCTGAGAGCAAAGACGGTCGGACGGAACAGCTCACTATGGTGCGAGGCGACTTCGGCGATCAAGCCATAACGAGCAATGGCTTCAAAGCAGCCACGGATATTCTCCCCGCCTCAAATACGATGCCGGCAGCGTTGCAGGGGCAAATCGACAGACTAGAACCGGGTCTGCAAGCAAAACTATTGTCCGAACTACAAGACCCAGTCAAGCGTCAGCTTTTGATCAGCGAATATGGGCGCAACCCATCGGACGGGTACTTCAAGGTAGCCAACGACTTCTACAAGAGAGGCGGCGGCGCCGCCAAGCAAGGCAGCGATCTGGTCGACGCTACCTTCTCTTCAATGGCTCAGAGAGCCGAGCAGGTCTCTACATCCAGAGCGGCTGCGGTCCCGCTGCCTGGTGATGTTGGAGGTGCAGCGACCGGTGGCGAAGATCGAAGGACGTTAACCGGCACAGGCAAAGACGGTACACCAATTCCCGGAGCAGATCCAGCAGTCGAGACTTCGGCCCAGCGGACAGAGAGGCTGACTCGCGAAGCGCAGGAAAAAGCTAAGGCCACGATGGCCGCTAATTCCAATCACGCAGTGCCTCGTGAAGAGCACGTGCAGTTCAAGCCTGGAGAACCGGGTATCGTCGGTCTACAGACTCCACTGGGGCCGAGAGCATTCAACAATGTCACCAATCTCGATACCGCTTATGATGCAGATTTGTCAGCCTGGAAGACGGAGCTGAAGACCAACGACGGCAACGAGTACCAACAGCTGAGAACGGCTGATGGCAAGGTCCTGGGATTCACGCAGACGAAAGTCCATTGGACCGATGCCAACAACAAGTCCATCGATCTGTGGCAGAAGCAAGATCCGAACTCCGACTTCAAGACAGTGGTTTCGAAGTTCAAAGATGAGACCGGCACCTGGTCTCGGGGACAGGGTGAGAATTCCAATTTGTGGACCAAAGTCGGTGATGATGGGAAGCCCGTTGTCGAGAATGGCAAGCCGGTTACTTTCCATGGCGATGTCGAGATTGGAAGCGATAAGTCGGTAAAGATTACCAACAACGATACAACCACTGTCACGACCCGCAAGCAGGATGGAAGCAGCGAGCGCACCATCGCTGGGCGCAGTTCTAGTCATCCCGAGTATCAGATTTCCACTAAGCCGGACGGCACCGTAACAATGACCACCATGTATGGTGGCAAGTTCAGCACGGCGGACAACACGCTGACAGTCAACAAAGACAATGGCGATCTCAGCTTCAAGGATTGGAGAGGTGCCACAACGCTTCGTGCCAATGGCGACGAAACATCAATCAACCGTGTGGCAGACAAGACCGGCTACACGTCGACCACGATGGATATCGATCCGACTACCGGCGATCGCCAGCTAAAAGCATTCACGTTGAAGGCCGGCTCGCAGATAAGCGGCGAGGACATGGGTGGCAATTGGACCAGGGGTGCCGACGGCACCTGGTCCAACGACAAAGGTAAGACCATCACAGGCAAGATCGACATTGACCAGCCTCTCGGTCTAATGATGGTAAAAGATACCGGTCGGCATGCCGAGGGCACATACGACAACAACGGCAAGAGCAGCGTCACATTCAAGTCTGGAGAAGGTGCAAAAGATCCGGTCACCAGGACAATAGAATCTAAGAAAGACGGATCAAAAGTCGACATCAATAATCTCCTTACTCCAGCCGAGGCAAAAGCGCAGGTCGGCGACGCCAGCGAAGGTCGCCAGATTCAATCGACGACTACCAAGGACGCCAGGGGTGTGACCAGGACAGTCTGGGTAGACAAAGCGACCAAAGAAGCCATTAAAGCTCAGGACGAGACAGGCACATATACACCATCAACGGCATCAGACGGCAAAGTCACATGGACGAAGGTAGCCGACGCGACAGGTAAACCGCTCGATCCATCAGAGAAGCCGACGACCTTTCAAGGTGGTTTCGACGCGTACAGCGATGGCAGTATTACAAAGACGGACGAGACCAACGGTCAGTCCACTATGTATCTCGCAGACGGCAGCCAGGAACGCAACATTTTTGGTGAGGCCCGAGGCTTCGAAGTAAAAACAAGGGCGGACGGACAAATCGAAGTTCGCGATGTCGGAGAATACAAGCTCTATTCGACCGAGCCAGGTGCAACCAACAAACTGACGAAAGAAGCGAATGGCGATCTGACCTTTACCAACTCACAGGGAGACAAGGTCACTGTCCGAGCTAACGGCGAAGCAACTACACAATTCGCCGGCAATCGCATGAGTGGTATCACATCGATCACTGAGGCGGCGAGCAAGGATAGCTCCTCGAGAGACCTTGCTGATGTCACATTCGCCAAAGACAAAAAGATCAACGGTCGCGACATGTCGGGCTCCTGGCACAACAACGGCGACGGCACATGGACAAGGACTAAGGACTCCAGTGGAAAAGCAATCGCCGAACCAGGGAAGGACGATAAGTTCAATGGTTCAATTTACGTTGGCTCGAACAAGGCGCTGGGCGACGTCGCGATAACCGACTCCGACAAGCACACGAAGGAGACAGTCAGGTCGTCTGACGGATACAGTTTGTTCGAGCAATTGGATGCAACCAACTCTAAGGTCGTCACCAGCTGGGAAAAACACAAAGACGGTTCCTTCGTCCGCAAGGACGAGCTCCCGAAAGGTTCTGACGAGAGACTGAAGCTTGAAGTAGAGTTAGGTATAAAGCTCGAGGGTAAAAACGTTGAAGCGGTTATTCTGCAGGACAAGAATGGCGAACAAACAGTAACTTGGGAAGTTAGCGATGCCGACGGAAAGAACCGATATGTCGCTAAGGTTCAGAACATAGGATCAGGCGGCACCGATACCTGGATTCGCAAAGGCGACGCAAAATCAAGTCTATGGGAACGCACCGACGGCGGTAACCCACCAGACCAATTCTACGGCAACGTGGAGCGCGTCGCGGATGGTGGCATCAAGTTTTCCGATCACCTGAAAAATCAGGAAATCACTTACGGTCTCGACGGGTCCTCTGTAAAAACGCTTCTGACTGAGACGACGCAGATGAACAGCGCCGGTCAGATTGAGCGTGTAAAGACTCCCGAGATCACTATCAAAACAGGTGCTGATAGGAAGGTCACTCTAACCGACGGAAAGACCGGTCAAAGCTACACAGAACAAAGCTCAACCAACAAGCTCGAACGAGATCCCAAGACCGGCGCGCTCTCTTTTAAAAATCGCGATGGCCAGAAAATCACGGTAAACAGTGACGGAAGCCGTGTCATTGCAGACAATGGCGGCAAAGGCGTAAAAATCGAAACCGATTCCGGCGGTCGATTGCTCAAACAGTACGATGCCAACGGCCAACTCACAACCGAGTTTCACTATCAATTCAAAGACGGAAAGGCTACTCTCGATCAATTTCAGAACAAAGATGGACAGTGGAAGAACACGCAGTTCGACGAGAATGGCAAACAGGTTTGGGAGTTACAGAACGGCACCAACGGCGAACGTCTCACGCTGAAAGCAGACCGAATTTACGCCAACCGAGACAATAGCATCGTCATCGAAAATGGCAACGAACGACTGATTAAGAATACGAATGGAACAGAGGTCCGAGAAGTAACAGAAAAACTTCCCAACGGTCAGACGAGGGTCTCGACCGAAGTTGGAGGAAAGGGAGAAAAACCAGCCTACTCGTTGACCACGATCAAGTCGGAAGGCGGTCAGATCGTAAGCCAAGAGTTGAAGAGCGGTGCAGGCACATTCCAACGCGGCGACAAGCCCGTTTGGGAAGAGCTCGACTCAACAACAGGCAAACCCAAAGTAGGAAGCACCTGGGCCGGTGACATCGTCGTCACGGACAACGGCACGCTCATAAAACGCGCCTACGAAACCGGAGCAGACGGATCCATCAAGAGAGACGAAGGCGGTCGCAACATAGTACGCGATACGACTTACAACTTCGCATCGGGTGGCTCGAGGCAGGAATTCGCTAGCGGCGGCACGATCTGGCGCGACAGCGATGGCGACGTCACATCGCGTGTCACCGCCAGTGGTGACGTGACCGACATCTACTACGGTCCAGCTGAAAAGCCAGGCGAACCAAAATCAATAACGGGTTTCCATGAAAATGGCAACTACTGGCAATACGATAAGGAGTCCAAAACCTTCTTGCCAGATGGTGACAAATCACTCATCGGGGCGCAGACCAATGTCTCGATCGACCGCAAGAACGCCGAAATTGTCACCACCAATATGGCCACCGGCGATAAGACCTTCACACAAATCGATGGTCTGACACGTCTCGAACGAGCCAACGGCACCAAGGTATTCACGGACAGATCAGGGAAGCCGGTTGCATACACCGACAACAAAGGAAACAGCTTCGAAGTCGAATACGACAACAAAGGCAAGATCACGAAAGTCTCCGGAACTATGGTCAATGAGAAAGGCCAGATTGTAAGGAAACTGACCGTACTTGACGCGGACAATCCAGAAGTGAAGACCAAAAAGTCCTCCGGTCCGGGAGAGACGGTCATCGTCGGAACTGACCTCAACCAGGGTGGTTGGGGAGAACGCATGCTCCAGTTCAAAGCGCTGGGCGCCGACGGCAAAGCCAACGGTAACTCAATTCAGATGTTCGCAGACGGTACCATTCGCGAATTCGATAGCTCCGGCAAAGTGATCCGCAGTCAAGGCAAAGATGGTGTCACATTAGTCACCAAGGATTACAAAGACACAAGCGGTCTGATGCCAATCGAAGATCTCAAGAAAATTCCAGGCGCTGTGATCGTCGCCGATTCAATCAGCCGCGTCGAAGGTACCGAGCGCGACCAGGTGATCGACTCCAACAAGGCCACGGTTTACGTCAAAGATGGTCTCACCTACCGGAGATTTACCGACGGCTCATATCAGAAGTTCGACAACACTGAGAAGCTGGTCGAAACACGTGACAGCGCCGGCGGTATCACCAAATATTCCTACAATCAAAAAGGCGAGGTCGAGAAAGTTACATCTTGGTCTGCAGCGGACCTCAAGAAGATTCCCGCCAACGAAATCTATAACGGTCCGAACGGCATGGCCCGCCTGCAGTTTGATCCTGATACGAAACAGCCAATTCTCGATAAGGACGGCATTCAAAAAACCGAGCCGATCACTCCTACTCAAGAAGTCGGAAAGGACAAGATCACCGGCAAGTATTATTTGACGAAAACAGACGCTGATGGAAAACAGGTCAACGTCCCAATTCAGAGCTTTGAGTTAAGAACTACCCAGGACGAGACAACAAAGCAGCAAGATACACGCCTGGTCGTCAAGTATCCACCAGGCTCCGCTGTGGCAATGGAATGGCAAGATCCAAGGACCGGCGGTCGACGCGAACTCACTAGCGAAAGAACCTACATCAACTATGATGCCGCCGGCAATCGCACGTTCCAACGCAATGCCAACGACAAAGAGCTGTCCTATACCTATGACAGCTCAGACCCGACAAAATTGCCGAAGACTATTTCCGATTCTTCCGGAACCTGGACCAGAGGTGCGCAGAGTCCTGACAAGCCTAACGAGTATGAATGGACCAATGCTATCACCGGTGAAAAATCGAGTGCATCGCTTACTGAAATACAAAGAAGAGGTAGTGTAGCGGACGCCACCGTGATCGGTTCTCGACCACTCGAGGGTGGTAGTACAGAGAAGACCTACGACAATGGCAGCAAAGTCATAGTCGACAAGGAAGGCAACGTTGTCAAATCGACCGATGCCAATGGCACAAGCTACACATACGAAAGAGAACCGGGTAGCAAAACACCGTCCTCAGTCCTAATTCAGTCCAATGACAATCCGGAAGGTACGCGCTATAGAGTCAAAGATGGCTACGGCACCGAAGGCACCATCAGCGATATCAAGATTGGTCCGACTGGACAACCGATAATCACGACCGACAAAGGCACTGCCACATACGAAGCCAACGGAATCAGGACCTTCACGGACGGTACAGGTTTACTCAAAGTCTCGGTTAACAAAACAGAGCTGTCTACCGGCAGCGATTTTGAAGGAAGCAAGATTTCTTCAATGAGTTTGGAAAACGGCAACCCAGTGTTGAAGCTCGAAGACGGTCGCGTTGTTCGCTACGCTGAGAATGGCGGCAAAGTCATAAGCGACGCGCAAGGCAATCTAGTTAGCACCGTGAGCGCCGACGGAAAAACACAAGTCAACTACACTTACAGCACTGATGCCGACGGTGTGAAGACTGTTTCTGGCTTCACAAGAATTGTCGACGGAAAAATTACGCTGGCAATCACGACAAACAGTGACGGAAAGTTCTCGGATGGAACCAACACATACGACTCGCTCTCTGCCAGCGCTGAGACCGGACAAGCCTACTTGTGGTCCAACGGCTCGAAAACCAGTCGGGTTATCGACGCCAACGGCAACGAGATGGAAACCAAGTTCCAGATGGGCACTCAGCCAGGCCAGCTACCAAAGGTACTGTCTCGTGTGGAGCGCGACTCAACTGGATTGATCAAACTAGTTGAAGATTCTCAACACAACACAACTAGATTCTTCTATACGAACAATCAGCTGGATACCATCATGCAAGGTAATTCAGTTGTAACTCGTCAAGGTGGTAAGTGGGTAGACGCTGCCAGACCTGACGTCAAGATCGATGCTACAGTCGATGTCGATCGCAACGGTAAGCAGACCTGGACGGATGCCGGCAAGCCGCCGGTCGTGCGTGTCGTCAATGCGGACGGTTCGGTAGAGATCACAAAGCCAGACAAATCAGTCACCATACATAGTGCCGACGGCTCCTCCACCAGACATATAATGCCTCCGGGCAGCGCTTTTCGCGAAGTCACCCAATTCAGGGACGGCAAGGTCGAGCTGGTCAAACAAGACGGCACAGTTCTGCGTCAGACATCCTACTCTGACCAGATATTAGGCAAAGGACCAAAGGCTAGTGACTTCAGCGAAGGCTCGGGATCGATTGAAGTTACAAAGGACGGCACAGTAACTCTGTACGATGCGGCTAGTAAGACAGCGACGATTCAGTACACCAATGGCAGCACCGCCACCCTGGACCTCAAGTTCAACGACGGTGCGGAAGCGAAGATCCGAACAGGTTTACAGACTGCAGGTCTGACGGCGGATCAAATCGATAAGGTGGTCCTAGGACTCAAAGAGAATCCGTTGCCGGCATCAGCGGAGAAGTTGCTTGCAGAGTTAAAACTTGCTCCAGACAGTCTCAAGAGTGCATTGGCCGCAACCAAGGACGCAGCCCAATGGGTCAACGGTAGCAACAAGTATTCATCGCTGTCCGAGGTCGGTGCAGCAGAGATCAATCTTCGAGACAATGCATTCGATTTTTCTGCAACAGTGAAGACCAGTTCGTTGACGCGAGGTCTTGACGCGCTCAACCCAGCGCCAAAACTTATTGAGCCGGCTTCGACACTGCCGACTACCACAAACGGAGGAAAGATTTCCGCAGAGAAGTCTAACAACACCTCCGGTATGAATGGAACGTTCATCAATACCCAGGACTTCAACCGAGCGGTAGACAAGATTTTGGAAGGCTCCGGTCTCACAGGCAGCAACCTGGAAACAGCAGCCAGAGAAATCAAAGCCCATCCGGCCGATGCCGAGGCAATTCTCGAAAAATTAGGCGCTACTGGTGATACCGCCAAACTGAGTGAGCAGATCACGGCAGAGCAGAGCAAGGTCGATGCCGCTCGGGTTATGGTGGAGAGCGTTCTGCAGGACGGATTGAAGGGCTCGTCGCTTACCAGCGCTGAAATCAATGGTTTAACTCAGCAAATTTTGAATAACCCCGCCAACGCTTCCGAGCTTTTGAAAGCGAAAGGCGTTGATGCAAACAAGGCAGATGCTCTAAGTTCGCAAATAACCGCGGGAATGACGAAGATCGACGCAAATGTTCAAAACTTCGTAATCAGCTCGACGCTGACGGCAGCAGGACTAAATCCTCAGCAGGTCGCCAATCTCTCCGCCGAGATCAAGAAGGACCCGTCAAAAGCCGCTGAGATTCTGGAGAAGGCCGGACTGCAACCAGATACAGCCAGGCGCGCTGCCGATCAGATCAAGCAAGATTTGAAATTCGCCGCCGATAATCCAGACATTCGCAGCTATGTCGTCGAAAAAACTCTGAGAGATGCTGGCGTAAAAGAGAAAGATATCAAACTGGCGACAGATCAGATTCTTGCCAATCCGGCGCAAGCGAAGCAGATACTTCAAGGGCTCACCAAAAGCGATGGCACCAAGATGACCGAGGTGCAGGCGAGCGCCGTGACTGCCGCCCTGACTACGAATTTGACATTGTCAGGCAGCGGAATCAACGCAGACCAGACTACAGGCAAGGTGGGCACAACACCGAATCTTAACACCAACATAGGCACGACTAATCCAGTCCACACAGGCACCGCGACAAGCGACAACAAAGATGCTACAGCCATGGCCAAGGCAATTGAGGACAAGCTCTTCAATAAAGGCATCAATCCAACTCTCAAGGACAAGTCTGAAACCATTCGAAACTCTGTCGACTCTTTCCGCAAGGCGGATGAGGTTCGAGCAGAGCGCGAAAGAACACAGCGCGTGGAGACGGAGACGAGAAACAGAACAGAGACAGAACGGCTTCAACGTGACGCCCAGCAAAGAGATAGAGAACAACGCCAGGTTCAAGAAACGCGCGACACTCAGGTGAGAGAACAGCAGAGACGGCAAGAGCAAGACAGAGTAAGACAAGAGGAATCTCGCGTAAAGCAAGAGCAAGATCGCATCAAGCAAGAACAGGAGCGCGTCAGCAAAGAGCAGGAGCGCGTAAAGACAGAACAAGACAAGATCAATAAAGATAGAGATCGCATCAAGCAAGAGCAAGACAGGATTAAACAAGATCAAGATCGCGCAAGTAAAGACCAAGATAGGACGAAACAGGATCAGGATAAAGTAAAGAAAGATCAGGATCGGCTAACGAAGCTCGACCAAGAGAAGACTGCGCTCGATAAGGCGCAGACCCAACTTGATAAAGATCGAGTCGCACTTGCCGCGAAAGAGAAAGACCTCGGACACGCGAAAGAAACCCTCAAAGCAGACCAAGAAAAACTGGCCGCCGATACTAAGAAGTTAGCTGATGAAATCAAAGCTTCTGGTACTCCAGCAGGAAGCGGAGAGGTTAAGACACCGAAAGCAGGTTCAGAACCGAAGGAAGGCGATGACACGATTCCAACCGTGACAGTTCCGGTCAGCGTGGAACTACCGAAAGGCACCACGACGACCGCAACGACCCCGGGTGAAATACCTGTCGTCGGCTCACCGGCACCGACAGATGCGACCACCACTTCTAAGGTACCGACTGAGGCGACAGTATCCACCACACCAACGCTGCCTCGAAAAGATGTAGCCGCCACCGGCGATACCACTGTTAAGGTCACAGTGGGCCCTGCAGAACCGACCGGCGATGGTCAAACTCCGGCTCCCGGCACGCCTGGTGCGACCACGGTGAAAGCCGAGGGATTGCCTAAGGTAGACGGCGGAACGGTTGCGACTGGTCAAGAATCAACGGGTCCGAAGAAAGTTTCTGACACGGTCGCAGAAGACACATATGATGATGCGGTACATCCTGGTGCTCCAATCGGCGGTGTACCTGTAGTGTCCATCACCGATCCGTCGGGCACCGTCATCACGACGGGTGGCAGCAACGTAGTGCTCGGTCCTGCTGGTACGCCAGTCATGCCAGGAGACGGACAGACCCAGGTTCTTGGTACGAATGGTCTTCTATTAGCCCACTCCGGTGACGGTACTACTGATCTGTTGAAGGTCTCCACAGATGCATCCTCGATCGTTGTAAGTTCTACCGGTCAGGTTACGACAGTGACCACTCCGACTTCGAGCACCGATCCTCAGGTTCCGGCAACGAATGTGGCACCTATCCAGACGACCGTTACAGATCCAAATACCGGTGTCATGACAGTGACGACCACTACGACAGATCCTGTCACGACGACAACGCAGACAACTCCTGTCTCGCACACATCTACAGTATCGCCAGATCCATCGACTCCTGGAACATCGACAGTCACGACTCCGACAGTGGCATCGACAACAGGCACTACCACGACCCTGCAGCAAGTAGCCGTCGACCCACAGGTGCCGGTCGTCTCGACTGCAACAACCACAACCACCCAGACGGGTCAGACCACGACTCCTTCGCCGGACCCGACTACTGGCGTGACTACCCCTGTCAATCCAACCACTAGCGCCGCACCAGATCCGACGACGGGCGTGACAACGACCGATCCAGCCAACCAAACCACCGTTACTCAAACGTCTCCGGACCCAACCGGCGCGACTCCAACAGCAGCGCCGACGGGTTCCGTGACTACACCCACACAGACGGTCGTGAATCAGGTAGCTGTAGATCCACAAGCTCCAGTGACGGGTGTCACTCCTCTGACGACATCCACAGGGCAGACAGCCACTTCGACTCCAGCCCCGGATCCGACTACTGGTGTAACGCCGACAACTCTTCCTCAAGTTTCCGCCGATCCTAATGCTCCTCTCGTCTCGACTGGTACTACCACAACGACTACCTCGCAGACCGGCACTACTACAGCAACCACAACGACTCCTCAGGTCTCCACGGATCCGAATGCTCCTGCCACGACAACTCCGACTGGCACGACAACGACTTCGAC
>JAIERK010000012.1 GCA_019746975.1 Candidatus Obscuribacterales bacterium | reverse complement strand
GAGCACTTCGCCTACAATACCGTGCAAAACCATGATGCACCTGACACCGTATCTAATATCAACTTCCGGGTAGCACTTAACGGCAAAGCCGTATCTTCCTATCAGGGCAACATCCGAGTGTCGCTCACAGCGTCCCGCACCGACGCATTCCAATCGAATAAGAATCTCCTGCTTAGCGAAACAGCCAAAGCGGAGTCGATTCCAAGACTGGAAATTCTCACCGATGACGTGAAGTGTTCGCACGGTGCGACAGTAGGGCCGGTCGACAAAAATCAATTGTTCTACCTTATGAGCCGCGGTCTCAGCGAGAAGGAAGCAGAGGAATTCATCGTCTCCGGCTTCTTCAACGAGATCTTCTCTGGTCTAAAAATCGAAGGCGCAGCGGACTGGTTCGAAGAGCTCATCGGAGAAAAAATCCACTCTGAAGAAAAGACTCTGCAGGGTACACGCTCATGACCGATTCTGACTTCATCAAGGTTGCCTCAATCGACGAGATCCCGGTCGGACAAGTGAAAGTTTTCGAATTCGACGACGAGCGAATTACGGTATGCAATGTGAGCGGTTCACTATATGCGGTATCAGATATCTGTTCTCACGATTACGCATTGTTGAGTGAGGGGGAGTTCGAAAACAACGAAATCACCTGTCCCCGACACGGTGCACGCTTCGATGTCACAACCGGAAAAGCGCTCTGCCTTCCCGCTGTGGTACCAGTCCAGACCTATGCTGTAGAACTAAGAGGAAGCGAGGTTTGGCTGTCGCCGACGCAACCGGCAAAACCTGTTTAACCCCAGATGACAAGCGGACGACAGCAAAAGGATCAAAAAATATGACACCGGTCGCTCAACCACCAATTCCAGTCAAAAACAACAGTCAGTCCATGGACAATGGGTGTACACCTATGACACAAGCTACTTTCAATGAAGAACTGAGCACCAACGGGTCACGCGTCATGCTCGACACCACGAAGATTATCAAAGATTTCCCAATCCTCAGCCGACAGCTTGATGGTAAGAGATTGGTCTATCTGGACAATGCAGCAACATCGCAAAAGCCGGCGTCCGTCATCAATGCGCTGTCTCATTATTATCAATACTATAACGCCAACATCCATCGCGGTTTGCACACGCTAAGTGAAGAAGCGACGATTGCCTTCGAAGGAACAAGAGAGAAAGTCAGAGACTTCATCGATGCTCCTTCAGAAAAGCAGATCATCTTCACGCGCAATGCCACTGAAGCAATCAATCTAGTCGTCAATTCCTGGGGTAAGCACAACGTCGGAGAGGGTGATGAGATCGTCATCTCCGCGCTGGAGCATCACTCCAATTTCGTGACCTGGCAGCAACTCGCTCTGGAGAAAGGCGCGACGCTGCGCTTCATCGAACTCACCGAAGATGGTCGTATCGATGTAGAACATGCAGCCAAGGTAATAAATTCAAAAACCAAAATCGTTGCCATCTCACAGATGTCCAACGTGCTGGGCTCGATTACGCCGGTTGAAGAGATCGTACGACTGGCTCGCAAGAACGGCAGTCTGGTTTTGCTGGACGGCGCTCAAGGCGTGCCTCACCTCGCCACCTCCGTGCAAAAGCTCGACGTCGATTTCCTGGTCTTCTCATTCCATAAGATGCTTGGACCTACGGGTGTAGGCGTACTTTACGGCCGCGCGGAGCTGCTTGAAAAGATGCCACCATTTCTCTATGGTGGAGACATGATTAGCTCTGTCCATCGCGATCGAACCAAGTTCAACGAGATACCCTGGAAGTTCGAAGCAGGCACACCTAACATCGCCGACGTCATTGCTTCCGGTGCAGCGCTGGATTATCTAAATGACCTAGGAATGGAAGCGGTTCGCAATCACGAAATCGGGATTACCGAGTACGCTCTGGCGCGACTCGAAGATTTCGGCGGACTGACCATTTACGGGCCGCGCGATGCGAATTTGAAAGGCGGAGTGGTGTCATTCAATCTGTCCGACATTCACCCGCATGATTTGGGTCAACTTCTCAACGAATCAGGCGTGGCAATTCGAGCCGGTCATCACTGCTGCCAGCCGTTGATGAACGACCTCAAAGTAAGCGGCACCGCCCGCGCGAGCTTCTATGTTTACAACACCAAGGATGACGTTGACGTCTTTATATCCGCACTCACGGAGGCTCGGAGAGTTTTTGGCCATGTCTCTTGCAGATGATCTGTATCGCGAAACCATTCTCGATCACTACCACAACCCACGCAATCACGGGATAATCGACAATCCTTCAGCGAAAGTCGAAGGTGTCAATCCATTGTGTGGGGACGAACTCACACTCTATCTCACGGTGGAGAATGGGACGGTAGTCGACGTCAAACTCGAAGCGAAAGGCTGCTCGATTAATACCGCATCTGGTTCTATGATGACGGAAGCGGTGGTCGGCAAAAGCGTCGATGAAGCCACTGATATAATCAATAAGTTCAAAAGCATGATGCTCGATAAGAATCAGAGCGAACTCGACCTGCCGGAAGAGATGGAGGATCTGGAGGCGCTGCAGGGCGTCAAGAAGTATCCAGTCCGTATCAAATGCGCTTTGTTGCCCTGGAACACCCTTATCGAAGGGTTAGAATCTGTAGGACAGCAAAAATAGGTTTTTCACAGGAGAAGAAATGTCGACACTTCAGGAAGACGTAGTAAGAGAGAACCTTCGCACTGTCGTTGATCCGGAGCTGGGTATCAGCATCGTCGACCTCGGTCTGATCTACGACGTCAAGGTAGACGACTCCAACGTCAACGTCAAAATGACCCTGACGAGCCCAGCATGTCCCCTCGGTGCGACGATTCAAGCCCAGGCCCACACTGCCGTCCAAAAATTGCCCTGGGTCAAAGAAATTAAAATCGAACTGGTCTGGAGCCCACGATGGGACCCTCGCACGATGTCGAGCGAAGAGGCTCAAATGCAGTTGGGAATTCTTTAGAACTTCCACCTGACATGGCAAGATGTTACAAATTTCTCATGGGCTAATGCAAGCTTGGGTCGGACCCAAGTAAACTTGCTTTGACGCCGAAGGTGTCAACAAAGCCACCCGGGAGCCTATGCCCCATCCTGTTTTGCACGACCATGATGGTCATGTCGATGACCTGATTAGCACGATACTTCTCTGGCTTTCGCCGGAGATCGAATTGCAGGCTGTCGGCATTACGAATGGCGATTGCTACTCCGATCTGGCTCTGGATGCAATGCTCAAAATCGCGACCTACGTCGGTCTCGAAGGAGCAGAAATCTCGATGACGCCGGACGAAGTGCCCAATCCTTTTCCGGAGAACTGGCGGCGCGAAAGCCACATAATCAACGAATTGCCTCTCTTTGGCGAGAACTATCTGAAGGAGCCATACCAACAAGGGAAGGCACGCAGATCGGAAGCGGTTTTTACGGACTGCTTGAGCAATTCCAAAGTTCCACTCACTATCGTCACCACCGGTCCATTGACCACAGTCGCCAAAGTTCTCGCCCAGGATCCGTCGCTCGTCTCCAAGGTCAAGGAGATGATCATCATGGGCGGTGCCATCAACGTCGCCGGCAACGTCGAAGAAGAGGGTCACGACGGCAGCGCCGAGTGGAATCTATACGCCGATCCGGCAGCATTCAAGGCCGTTCTGGACAGCAAAATCCCACTCAAGCTCATTACTCTCGACCTGACCAACAGACTACCGGTCACCAAGGATTTTCTGGCAAAACTGGAAGCTCAGGCGGAAAAACACAAAGCCTCAATTCTTGCGGCAAAGCTCTGGTCCCTGGTCAAAGGCTTCGAATACTACTTCTGGGACACGATTACCGCTGCCGCGGCAATCGCACCTGAGCTGTTTAAATTCAAAGAGATGAAAATCGATACGAATATCAGCGGGAAAAGCCAGGGACGAATCTTCACGACGCTTTTTGGCGGAAGAAAGGTGCAGGTGGCGGCGCAACTGGATAAAGACGGGTTCGAGGAGCTCTTGCTTTCGATTCTGGCAAGTAAGTAAGCGCTGCTTTGATCTCAGGGTTAAGTCCCTTGACTTCCCTTCCGCTAAATCTTAATCTAAGCGCAGCTTGTCTAAAGCAAGTTTTTTACGAAGACAGTTTTTTTTACTAAACGATCACAACTAGATGAGCACCGGAATCCGGCTTTCGTATGCAAACATACGGAGGCATGCCTCAGGTATAAAACGCCATGAAAGACAAACTTGTCGCAGCTCAGAAGAAATTCAAAAAGCTCATTGAGAGCCGCCAATACAAATGGTATCAACGTGGTGTCATAGCGATATCAACAGTAGTGGCAGGCTTTTTTATCTTTGACAGCGTGCCCTACTATAGTGCCATCGGTGATGGCAAACATGCCTTCGAGACTGGAGAGTACGCGACGGCAGAGAAGTCGTTCTCAGAGGCGCTCACGCTCTCCAAGAAGTATGGAGAAGCAGATACACGCTATCTCAGCGCCCTCAACAATCTGGCAGAGCTGAAGCGCGTCACGGCAAAGTACGACGAGTCGGAGCTCTTGTATCGTCGTCTGGTACACCTGGTAGAAACACAACTCAAAAAAGACAGAAAGGAAATTGCGTTGAGCTATAACGGACTAGCTCTAGTCCTTCGAGATCAATCCAAATACAACGAAGCCGAGAAATGCTATCTCACTGCACTAAAGAAATGGGATGAGGATGTAAAGCTGCCTGACGACCCGCGCCGGGCCTCATTCATCAACGGCTTGGCCAAGGTCTACCGGGACACCGGTCGATTTGCCGAAGCCAACAAATCATACAAAGAAGCGCTCGCCATCAAAGAACATGCCCTCGGGAAGAATGACGTCGCCAGCTCCAGTGTGCTCGTCAACTTAGGTACCTGGTATCGCGACATGGCGAACTACAAGGAGGCAGAGCGATGCTACAAACAAGCACTCACGCTTGATGAAGTCGCGCTCGGTCCGGAACATCCAGACACCGCCACCGATATCAACGATCTGGCCGGTCTCTACAGAGTGACCGGGCGACTAAAGGAAGCAGAGCCGCTTTTCAAGCGGGCTCTCGCGATTCGACAAAAGCGACTCGGCTCTGCCCATCCGCTCCTCGCCAAAAGTTTGATAGGATTGGCGGCGATCAAAATGACCGAGGCAAAAACCGATGAGGCGAAAGAGTATCTAGACAAGGCTCTGGCGATTCAGACCAGGTCACTCCCTAGAGATCATAAAGACATCGCGGACACGTATGAGTATCTAGGTAAGCTCTACGCCGCACAACACAATTACGACAAAGCCGAAAAAGCGCTCAACTCCTGCCTTGGAATTCGCAGGACCATTCTTGGAGATGCACATCCGGACACGGGCGTCGCTTACCTGGAGCTGGCAAGACTGGGATTCGTCACCGGTCACGATAAGGATGCTTCCGAGTATCTCGAAAAATCGATAGGCATCCTGGCTAAGAGTCTTGGCCCTGAGCATCCCCTGGCAGTGGAAGCGACCAGATTGAACTGAGTAACGAGGGACCCCGACTACGACTACGACTACGACTACGACCACGGTTCCAGACCTGGAAGCGACCGGGTGCCGACGCCTTTCGCATGAATATCGAAAAATCCTGGTTATCAGCCCCGGTCCTGCGCATACCAATACCGGAGCAACGACTTGACCGCACGAAGTTTCCACATGAATATTTGATTACGGCTCACGATCTGAGCTGTTCTTGTTTTATCATTTGACTAGCGGAATCGCGCCGAATCGTAATCACGCCCTGTCTGGACCGGGCGCAGACGCAACTATGACCTTTGGGACCATCGAGGGACGCTATGATTTTTGGAAAAAGTAAGAGCAAGATCACCCAGGAAGAAGTCAAGAAGGCTCTTTCAACGGTGATGGACCCTGATCTCAATCAGGACATTGTTTCCCTGAACATGATTTCAGATATCAAGGTCGAAGGCTCGAAAGTCTACTTCAAGTTGACTTTGACGACGCCGGCTTGCCCACTGAAAGAAAAGATCGAGAATGACTGTCGCGAAGCGGTCAAAGCTATCCCTGGTGTCGAAGAAATAGAGATGGTATCAGGCGCCACGGTAGCCGGTCGCGGCAAGGTCTCGGACAAGGAGCCGGTTGCCGGGATCAAACATATTATTGCGGTCACATCAGGCAAAGGCGGCGTCGGCAAAACCACAGTAACTATCAATCTCGCGGTCGCCCTCTCCAAGCTGGGAGCCAAAGTCGGAATTCTCGATTCCGATATTACCGGTCCCAACTGTCCGTTGATGCTTGGCGTCGATAGCCATCAACCTGCAGCCAAAGACAATCGCATTCAGCCGGCAGAGAATTACGGCATCAAGTGCATGTCCATGGCTTTCTTCGTAGCCAAAGATACGCCTCTAATCTGGCGTGGACCGATGCTCGACAAAGCGATTCGTCAATTCCTGCGCGACGTTGAGTGGGGCGAGTTGGATTATCTTCTAGTCGACATGCCACCCGGCACCGGCGATGCACAGCTCTCCATGGTTCAATCAACCGACATGTCCGGCGGAGTTATTGTCACGACACCACAGGAAGTGGCACTTCTAGACGGACAAAGAGGTCTCGTCATGTTCCGTCAGATGAATGTGCCGGTCCTCGGTTTCGTTGAGAACATGAGCTATTTTCAGCCGGAAGGCACAAGCGAGCGCTATGAAATCTTCGGTCACGGTGGTGGCAGGAAGATGGCTGACGAGTACGGCGTACCTTTCCTGGGCGAGGTGCCGATCGACATTAGAATTCGAGAAGGCGGCGACACCGGACAACCGCTTGTAGCCTGTCACCCTGATAGTCCTGCCGCAAAAGCGTTCATCGACATTGCAAAACAAGTAGCAGCACAGGTCAGTATCCACTCACTGCAACCGGTCGGTTAACCGCTCTAGAGTCGACCTACAAGCCCAATTGTATGTAATGTGCTTGAAAGAGCCCGAGGCTTGTTCTCTTTAGCAGAACCACCACCAGGTCTCTAAAGACAAGCACGACCTGAAGTAGCCTTGACGCCTTGCAGCGCAGACAGTGCTCGGCAAAGACATTGACAAATTCGAGCAGGGGTCACACAAGGCACTTGCCAGGCAGATACAGCCAGGCCTTCACAAATACCGGGTAACGTTTATACTGGTGTCTGACGTTTTCGAGTCTGATACCAGCGGTAACACCACGCCTAGAAATATCCCAAAGTGCTCAAAACTATATCTATCACAAATCTAGCAATCATCAACAAGCTAGAGGTCGAGTGGACAAAGGGCCTTAATATATTGACCGGTGAGACAGGCGCCGGCAAGTCGATCTTGTTCGACGCATTGAGCATCGTACTTGGTGCCAAAGTCAGCCCCAACCAGATCAGCGACGGCAAGGACAAAGCGATTATCGAAGCGGTTTTTGAACCATCTTCGCAAGTAATGGCCTGGCAAAAGCAACATGATCTTATAGATCAAGATTCAACCGATTTGGTTGTCTACCGAGAGATTGCACGCTCCGGTTCACGCGCACGGATCAATGGCATGCCTGTTAACGCTTCGATTCTTAACGAGCTCAGGCAATTGTTGCTTACCTTTCATGCCCAGCACGAATTACGAACACTACTCTCGCATTCTGCACAGCTCGAGCTTCTCGATGGACTGGGCAGCAAGAGTTACCGACAACTTCGCGATAAAGTGCGTACGCTGTATGCGCGCTATCGCGATCTGAGAAAGCTCTTCGACGAGCTAACCATGTCAGAAGAAGAGAGATCCAGACGGGTCGATTTTGCCAGATTCCAACTGGACGAATTGTTGCAAGCAAATCTTACTGGCGACAACGAGGACGAAGAGTTAGGCGATCGCCACAAGGTACTCGCTAATGCGCAGCACCTGGAGTCAACCATCGACAAGGTGATGACTTTACTCGCTGGCGGTGATACCGCCTATGGAGAAGAGATCCAACCCGCTCGAGATTTATTGCAAGAAGGCCTTGCCGAATTGGATGGACTGCTGGAGTTGGACGCTACCTTAGCCAACTCAGCGAGCTTTCTCAGAGAGAGCCTGGTCAATCTAGAGGAATCGCTAGACGGTGTAAGGCGATACAAAAGCTCTCTAGATCTCGATCCTCATTCGCTTCAGGAGCTAGACGAGCGGCTCAACGTTTTGGTGCAAATCAAGCGCAAGTACGGACCTACGCTATCGCAGGCAATACTGAGGCGCGATGAGCTCGCCGACGAGATCGAAAAGCTCGACAATGCATCACAATCTATTGATTCGATAACCAGCGAATTGCAACAACTCGAAGATGATTTGAGATCAACCAGTGAGCGACTGACCAAAGATCGTAAGTCACTAGCGGAGAGCCTAACCAAATCCATACTAAAGGAACTATCTGATCTCGGTATGGAGCGGTGTCGCTTTTCCATCAACTTCACGGAAATGGAGGAGCTCTCCAGCGATGGTCTCGATCGAATCGAGTTTTTGATCGCCCCCAACCCTGGGCAGCCGCTGGCTCCGCTTTCAAAGATTGCCTCCGGCGGTGAACTCTCGAGGATCATGCTGGCGCTAAAGACGATATTTGCGCGCGCCGATAGCGTTTCCACGGTGGTTTTCGATGAAATCGACACTGGATTGAGTGGACGTATCCTCAAGGCAATAAGGGACAAACTCGTCAATCTCGCCAAAAGCCATCAAATATTGTGCATTACGCATCAACCTATAATCGCCTCAGTCGCTGACAACTACATCCAGGTATGTAAAGAACAATCAGATGATAAAACAGTAATCCGCGCAAGCCGCCTGACAGGCGAGTCTCAGTTGAGAGCGCTGGCTGTCATGGCCAGTGGACGTGACAGTGAGGAAGTATCGCTCACATTTGCCAATTCACTGATGGAGGAAGCGCTTCGAGTTAAAGGCTCGATGTATTAAGGTTCGCTTAAAAGCAGCGTATTCTGTCAATTCGGCTTCAAACAAGCCGCATTCTCGTTGACACAAGCCCAATACATTCAATAGAATCAACCTTCTACGTCATATTGGGGCGTCGCCAAGTGGTAAGGCACCTGGTTTTGGTCCAGGCACTCCGAGGTTCGAATCCTTGCGCCCCAGCTTCCTTTTGGCGCTTTAATAGTACACGTCAAGAGATCGACTACTTCTACCGCCTAACGGACTACGAAAATGGAAAAGTACACGCTCAAAGCCAGCAAACGTGAAGACAAAACCCCCAATCGCATTCGACAGGAAGGTAATGTCCCAGCAACCATCTATGGACCGACATTCGAACCTGAAAGCATTCAGTTCTGCGCCCGCGAATTCTCTCGTCTACCAGCAGCAGCTTTCTCCCATCTCCTGGAGCTGGACTTCGGCACCGGTAAACCGCTCAACGTAATTATTCGCAACGTGCAGCGCAAATCAACAACCGATTCCGTAGTTAACGTCGAATTCTACAGAGTAAGACTCGACAAGAAGCTAACAGTTACCGTTCCGATCAAATTCGTCGGAACAGCTACAGCCGTCACGACATGGGGCGCACAGCTCCTCGAATCGGCCGTCGATGTTGAAGTCGAATGCATGCCCAACGACATTCCGGATTTTATCGAATGCGATCTATCGCTTCTCAAAGAGCTTGATTCAGCCATCAATTTCAGCGATCTGAAAGTACCGGCTTCCGTCAAAGTGCTCAATCCTCTGGATGAAGTGGTCGCGAGAGCCGTCACGCCACGCAGCACGGAGAGCGCGACTCCAGAACCTGCAAAACAAGAAGCCGCAGCAACCTAAGGTTTCTCAAACTTCGATTACAAAGAGCTTTCTTACTAAGGAAGCTCTTTTTCCTTTGATCTTTATCTAAGGATGGTTTTCATTAGGTTTGTTACCATCGTGGTCGGCTGCAAGTAGGCAGAAAAAAACGATATGACTCTCGATAAAAAGCTGAGCCTGGTGACGAAGATTCCGATTGTTGGCGCACTATTTATTTTGGTTTTCGCCAATATCGCTCTTCTTATCTTCGATCCAATAAAACGTGTTGATGCAGACAGTCTGCCCACAATAAGAAGTTGGGTTTATTGGGCTGCCACAGACTATCGCCAACGACAAAAAACGCCCGATGTCGTGTACCTGGGCTCGTCTGTGATGATGCACCCCACCTGGTGGCAGGAAGCCACGTTCAGAAACAAAGACGTCGATCTGGTCGCAGATCACACGAGCCACTATGGCGAAAGCATGATCGGGAAATACAGCGGGGTCAACAATCTCAGCTGCTTCAACTTCGGTCTGCCCGGCGCTGTGCCCTCGGACGCCTACATGATCGTCAAGTCACTTTTCAAAGAAGAAAAGAAACCTAAGCTCGTCGTATTAGGCATGGTGCCGCGCGATATGGTCGACAACGACTTCAGTCATGCCGGCTCATCCCGCCATTATCGCTATCTCAGTCGCTTTGTCGATACGACCGGAATGGAAGAGCTCGCCGTCCCCAACATCTGGGAGCGACCGCAATATTGGGTCAACGACTTTCTCTATCTCAAAGGCAAGAGCCAACCTATTCAGCAAGTCGCGCGTCATGAAGCCGAGTCGCTGCTTGCGCCGGCGCTGAAATCCCTGCCCGGCAGTCCGCTCGATCGCGTCACCGACGAAGATCGGAAATTTGCCATGCATCACGCGGAGCTCGAGAAAGGTGTCTGGGTAGCACATCCAACCACACCATACTTTTATGTTGAAGCCGCAGACGCGGACTGTCTCAAACGATACGCCACTCCAAACAACGAGTTATTCCAGAATCAAAAGACCTGGCTGGACATGACGCTCAAGGCCTTGAAGGACGACAACATCGAAGTACTCGTGGTCAACTTTCCCGTGACCAATATGGCGCTCAGATGCATGAGAGACGGTGTGTACGATCGGCACGTCAGCACATTGAAGGCAATGGCCGCGAAATACGATTTCGGCTTTTTAGATGCTCAAGCATCAGGGAAATTCTTACCTGAAGACTTCACGGATTGGGCTCATATGGACGCTTCCGGAGGAGAGAAGGTACATGACCTCATCGGTCAGTACATTGGTTCTAAGCAAAAACTGGTGGCAAAGTTGGGGAGCGCAGCATCGACTTCCGTCGCCGGCAAAGAGCACAATCAGCTTTAGGAGAGCACCATGCTGTTCAACAGTGTTGCATATTTGATCTTTCTTCCGATAACGGTGCTCCTATTTTGGTTGGCGCCAAAGAAGTGGCGTACACCAATGCTCCTGGTCGCCAGTTACGTGTTTTACATGTTTTGGAAACCAATCTACGGTGTTTTGATTTTTGCACTCACCGCGATAAATTATCTATTCGGATTTTTGATCGATAGAAGCGAGCGAAACAAAGGTAAATGGCTCTTCCTCGCTGTGGCAACCAATTTGCTCGTGCTCGGGTATTTCAAATACTTCTATATGACCCGAGATGTTTTGAACGATGTTTTCAAGGCAGCAGGGCTTCACCAGTTGCCGATCATATCGTGGGAAATCCTGCTGCCGCTGGGCATTTCATTCTTTGTATTCGAATTCATCCACTACCTGGTCGACATTTATCGAGGCGACAAGCCGGTCAAATCCTTCATCGAATTTGCTCTGTTTCCCAGCTTTTTTCCCACTCAGATCGCCGGTCCCATCAAGCGTTATCAGGACTTCATTCCGCAGCTTCGCGAAGAACATAAGCTGAATCTGAAAGATTTCAACACGGCGATGGAGCTCATCGTCTTCGGTCTCTTCAAGAAAGTCGTCATTGCAGATACGCTCGGAATCGCCGTCACCCGCTGCTTCGCTCATCCGGATATGCTGACTGGAGCAGACTTCTGGTTGGCGACGTGGGCTTTTACTTTCCAGGTCTATTTCGACTTCTCCGGTTACACTGATATCGCCCGCGGTTCTGCCATGTTGTTCGGAATCAAGGTGCCGCTCAACTTCAAACTACCGTATCTCTCGGGATCTTACAGCGAGTTCTGGAAGCGCTGGCACATTACATTGTCGACATGGTTGAAGGACTACCTCTACATTCCAATGGGAGGAAGTCGGCATGGAGAAATCCGCACCTGCATCAATCTGGCTATCACTATGACGCTCGGAGGACTCTGGCACGGAGCCGCGCCACACTTCGTCGTCTGGGGCTTCTATGTAGGCGTGGTCCTGGTGCTTCACCGAATTTGGAGGCACGTCGTTGCACGCAGCAAATGGTTGAACAGCATCGTAGAAACAAAGCTCTTTCACATATTCGGCGTCGCACTTACATTTAATGCACATGCATTGGGTTTAGCCATATTCAGAGCCAATAATATTCCGGAAGCATGCCAGATCATCGGAAAAATGTTCAATCTCCTGCCCGCGGCCGATGGGCTCGCTAACTGGCAACCGGCGATTATGAACACGAATGGTGCCATCATTTATCCGATACTTCCGATTGTGCTGATCGCAATGTGGGTGATGCAGGTCGTGCTATCACACTCGAAAGAAAAGCCTGGAATCATGGCCGAGCCGGCATGGCTGCCAGGCTTCAAACCAGCGTACCTGGCCGTGTTGATCGCGATGCTTCTTATCTTCTCACCGGACGTGACACCAACATTCATCTATTTCCAATTCTAAAATCAACAAGACGGTAGCTCTAAAGGTGTCGGATACCGGTATCACCGCCATTCGCGTATCTAATCGCCGGACCAACGGTTTGCATCGATCGCACCCTGGTTGCACAAAATCATTGCGTCTTTTTCGCATTCTCGTTTCCCTCTTATCTTCAGACTAGCGGATTGCTCCTGCCGTATTCTCGCTGCTAAACATCTTCAGAAGCTCCATACAGGCGCTATAACTGCGCTCGTCTACCGTTGCTACAACGACTCGTCCGTTCGAATTCAGGACGCTTCGCGAAACGTCTTCAGGCATGTCACCAGTTAGTACGTAATAGGTCAAGAGCGCACCGAAATAGCTCCCGAGGTGACTGGGATGATAATTGTCATTGCCGAAGAAATGCAAATCAGGAAACTTTCTCTGTCCGGCGAACAATAGATCACCATCGGGAATGACCGTGGTCTCGAGCTCGCGGCCAAGATTGTTGTAGGTATCAGATATCAAAGTCTGCTGAGAGCAATCGCAATTTCGAGCCCACGGCAAAAATAGATATGGCTTCGCACCATTCTCCCGAGCCAAGGTAACAAGCTGCTTCGCGGCAACAACGAAAGAACTCGGTTTCTTGAGCACCTCGACGGTGGCATCCTGAATTATCACAACGTCCCACGGTCCATAGAACCGCATAATCTTCTGCACATCCCCCGTTTTCAGATGTCCGGTGAGCGTCTCGCCAGGGAATACAACCTGCCAGACCTTAAGCGAACGCTTGGATCTTTGGCTATACACGTGGGCGAACTGTGAAGGCATGCACGACGTGAAGAGCAGACTGTTACCGATGAAAAATACCTTTAACGCGTCGGGCTCAGATGAGTCTTCGACGATTATCTTTTGACCGAATACTCTTGCCTTGTTCAAATCGACATATCGCTCAAGTAGAAGTGAACAACCGAAAGCAAGTCCGGCACAGACAAATCCGACAAGCGTGATGAGAATCCATCGCCTTTTCCGCGAAGTCTGCCCTTGCTGTATTTCATCTTTAGCGTGCATGCTCTCCGTTATTTTTTCTAATCAGGTTCGAACACAAACCCTTTTATCCTTCCATCGAATACTTGTCCGACCAATTTCCCTTGAGGGCATAACTGGAAGACCTGTTTCTATTCATTCCAGTGAATACTCGCCTGACCCTCCTTCAAGTGCATTGCTCACCTGGGCATTCCCTCGATGGCATAGAATTTGAAACCTCTCTATTCCGGGATGGAAAACCAGAAAATATTTCCCGAGGGCTTGTTTTCCTCAACGCCGATCTCCCCGCCATGCAGCTCTACAAGCAATCTGGCAATCGCCAGAGTCAGACCAGAGCGCTCGGTGGATGCAGATGTCTGAAAAGCTGTAAAAAGATTTTCTCGTTCGGACGGTTCAATAGACTTACCAAAACTGCGCACTTCGAATCGCGCTCCTGGCTGTTTTTCAATACGCCGAACGTTAATCTCCACCTCCTCCTTGTCAGTTGCGCCGGCAAGGACAAAACTCAGAATGTTCGACAAAATCCTCGAGAGCGAGGTTTCATCCGCCTTTATCGAGATCGAATCAGCGCTTACTTTGAGCCTCAGCGCTTTTTCTTGGACTATATCAGCAATCGACTCGGTACATTGAGCAACGATTAGCTCAACCGATACGGGTTTCAAGTTAATCTCGAAGCCTTCGGCATCAAGTTTGCGGAGATCGAGAAAATCATTAACCAGCCGATAGACTCTTTCCAGATTTCGTGACGACTCGGAAAGGGCATCGATGGCTGTGTCGGACAGCGGTCCTTTAGCGCCGTCGAGCAGCAGCTCCAAAGCAACCCCGACAGAGGTGATTGGTGAGCGCAAGTCATGGGTCACCATGGCATAGAAATCCTCTTTCATAGTCTTTGCTTGGAGCTCCTGCTTCCTGGATTCCGCCATCAACTCCGAGACCTTATGAAGGACCAAGTCCAGCTCACTGAATTCATCTTGACCGGCCACCGATACTACAAGCGGTGCTTGATTGCCAATCAGCCTGGCATTGCCCATGATGAGGCGTAAACGAGTGATCGTAGTGTGATTGAACCAGACTGCCATTAGTACGGATAAGAGGAGATTGCCGAATAATCCGACAACAAGGGTCGTGTGCATCGCCTCTTTCTTGCTTCTCTGAAGACGCTCGGAATTCTGGCTCTGCTTGCGCTCCCATTCCCAAAGATCTCGCGCAGACTGTCCACATTCGTCGAGCACTAGAGTCATGGAGTTGCAATTCCTGACAAGGTCGATAATCTGATCTGCTGTAAGGGCACGACGCTCTTCGATCATTTCCTTGTAAGGGACTAATTTAGAGCCGACGTATTCGCTCACACGAAGAAGCTTGGCAACAGCGGGATGCCCTTCCAAATTGTGCGCTTTAATTTGCCGACGGGCTTCAACTTGCAACGTCTGCACCCGTTGCATATAAGCGCGGAATTTCTCATGGTTGCTCGAATTTGGCTTGCCCTGTAGCCAGTACACAGAATCGGTCGCAGCCATATACGCGGAAAACAGCAGAGCAACTGATTGACCGAGCGACCTTTGAGCCAGAATCCGTCTGGTTTCGTCCTCAAGTTGCGTACTTTGAAAGATTAGCACGATTATCAATACCGCTTCGAAGAGAAGTGGTATCAGCAGCAGTATCAAGGTCTTTTGCAGCACTTTCATTTCGATATTGACTCCAAGGGAAGGGTGAAGTAAAAAACACTTCCCTGAGGAGTGTTGTCTTTTACGCCGATGCTGCCTCCATGCTGCTCGACCAGGAGCTTGCAAATCGCCAATCCCAATCCTGTGCCCTGCTGTACGTGATCACCCGGAAGTTGCTTGAATCGAGCAAAAACATCATCTTTTCGATCGGCTGGTATTCCCGAGCCTTGATCGTAAATTTCGAATCGGGCGACGCCCGCTTCCGTGGACAGCCGAACAGTGATTTCGCTATTGTGCGGAGAGAACTTAATGGCATTGGTCAAGAGATTCGTTAGAACCCTGCCGAGGTTAACTTTGTCGGCGGTTATGACGTACGACGAAGCATTGTTCGACAGCGTTATCTTCTTCTCGAGCGCTTGGGGCAACACCGTCTGGATGCAAGAGTCGATCAGTTCACAGGCATCGACTTCACCAAGTTTGAGTTCAAAACTTTTTTCGTCAAGAGTACGTAGATCGAGAAAATCATTGATCAGTTGGAGGGCTCGTTGACTGTTCTCAGCCGCCAGGCGAAGCGTTTTATTCGCTTTTTCCGATACCAGACCGAGAGTACCGGCAGCCACCCGGAGAATACCGGCTATCACCGCATTCAGTGGCACTCTGAGTTCGCGAGTTACCATGGAGTAAAAGGCCTCGCGCGTCGCCTCGGCTTCACGCTCCTTTTCTCTAGCATCGAGAAGTGACCGCGAGACCTGGTGCAGAATACGATCCAACTCGCTTATCTCATCGTTGCCCATAGCAGTGTGCACTAGCGGCAGCTCGAGACCGATGCGCTTGACGTTGGCCATTATGCACTTGAGCCGACTGATGGTGACCCGATTGAGCCAGACAGCCAGGAGCACTACCAGCACCAGATTGAGCATTCCGCCCCAGATCAAGGTAGACGTCACCGCGTTGTGCAATTGAACCTGTCTTCTTTCCGAATCCTTCTGAAGTCGCCATTGCCAATCCATCAGTTCGCTCAACGCATCGAGACACATACGCAAAAGCGGTCTCGAGCGGTCGAACTCTTTGCTCAGCTCGGACAAGTCGGCCGCAATGTCCGAAGAATTGAGCGCCGCTTGTTGTATGCATTGCAATTTCGATTGCACCTCTCGGCTTACCACCTCCAGGCGCTCGATTGGCTTCGAATGCTCAATCCCGCAGACTTGGGCTTGCCTGCGAACCATCTTGTTCAGGCGAGGCAACCGATCTATCAGTCGATTGAACTCAATTAGATCTTGATAGCTCCCGCTCATCGAGACCTTGTACATAAGGGCGATACCATTGAGGTAAGAGCTCTGCACAAAGAAAAGGCTCTGATTCATTGCTTTGGCTTGTACCATCCGCTGGGATTCTCGCTCAATCTCCGCGTTCTGACCGAGCAGCGAAGATACAAGCAAAACTTCTCCTGACAGAGGTACTGCCAGAAGAATCAGCACTTTTGACAAAAGCTTCATTGATGCGTCGCGACGACTAGCTCTCTGCAATCGGATGAATCAGGCCGGGTCAACTATAGCACCGACGCTGTTACTTTCCTCTTTCTCCCCTTCCATAACCGGTGCGATGACGAGCGGTTTGATTTCGTCTTTCTTTGTGGCGATCGGCAACCGCACTGTGAATGTCGAGCCCTTGTTCAGCTCGCTTTCCAGATCGATGGTGCCTCCGTGAGCCTTGATGATCGTCAGCGCGATCGCCAATCCCAGTCCGGAGCCGCCGCCGTAGAGTCGGCTCCTCGTTCGGCTTCGTTCTACCCGATAAAATCTATCGAAGATTCTTTGCTGGTCTGCCGGAGCGATACCAATTCCGGTATCAATCACTCTGATAATGGCCTGCTCTCCGCTGCTTCTAACAGTGACGGTCACCTTGCCGCCGGCTTGAGTAGCCTTGATGGCGTTATTGGATAGATTGAGAAAAACCTGCTTCAGCCGATCCGCATCAGCGTTAACCATTATTGGTGTTTGAGGCATGATGAACTGTACTTCAATCTGCTCGGGAGCCACCATAACCACGGTGTCTTCGACGCTGCCAACAACGTCCCGCAAATCGATGAACTCGAGCTGACTGATAATTGCCTGACCGGCGTCGGCTCTAGCCAACTGCAATAAATCGGATACCAGTCGAATCAACCGACCAGACTCGTCTGACACCGTCTGGAGCGCCTCACCAAGCAAATTGGCATCGATATTAGAGCCTCTTCTCAGTAGCAGTTTGGTGTAACCCTGAATCGAAGTCAAAGGTGTACGAAGCTCATGTGAGGCGTCCGCGACAAACTGGCATTGTATATTGAGCGACTCCTCCAGCCTGTTTAAGAGTTTGTTGAACGATTTACGCAGCTCCAGAGTCTCGGCCGGCTCGTTGGGATCAACCTCCAATCGTCGGCGGATATCCATAGTCGCAAGCTGAGTCGTAGACTGCAGCAAGCGGCTCAATGGTTTTAAAATTACCTCAGCGAGAAACCAATTGACGCCGAGCAGCAAAACAACCAGAGGCGCATACCAGGGAGCCAATCGTGCAAGACTCTCCCAGATCTCCCCTGTCACCCCGAAAACTATGAAATGGCAGACGACGATAGGTATGAGCCCAGAGATGCTCATAGCAAGAGCCATGCGAAAACGCATTGTCTTTGACCAGCTCGTCTTTTCCATCGTTAACGGTGAGCCTTGAGCGGTTTTGACGCGGTCAGCGCATCAAAACTGCCTATAAGAAGTTCTTGTCATTGTACATCGTTTAACGAGAAAACAGTCCTGAACTGTCTGACCTCGCCTTTATCGACAACTGTTTTTATCCGAAAAATTGCGATACCAGATTAACTCATTACCAGGGCCGAAGCACCACGGAGTTAAGGGCTACGCATGACGTGGTCCCAATCAATTCCTGCCCGCCAACAAAATTTGTTGAAATTGCTGTGCCAGAGGACCATTGCTCACTATGCAACCGCCCTGATAAACAGAATGTCCGCCCGCGAGATCGACAAAGCAGCCACCCGCTTCTTCAACCAGGATTTTCATCGGCGCCAGATCCCAAGGTTTTACTCCCACCTCGAGCATCGCTTCAGCTTTGCCCTCGAAGACAAGAGCAAAGCCGAGATAGTCTCCGAACCCACGCTGCCTGTAGGTGGTTTTTATCAATTGGCAAAAACCGTCCCACAATCCGTCCGCCATAATTCGATCGGGACCGCCAAAGTTAAACAGGCAGTCCTCCAGTCGATCGATGGTCGAGCAATGAATTCGTTCGCCGTTTTTGAATGCACCTTTTCCCTTTTCAGCCCAATACAATTCTTTGAGGATTGGGTTGTAAACGGCACCGGCAACAATCTCATTGCCCTCTTCCAACGCAATGAGCGTCGAAAAAATCGGAATACCACGGGCGAAGTTGTAGGTCCCATCAATGGGATCTACGATCCAGCGCCGAGTCATGTTGACGCTCTCATCGGACTGATACTTCAGAAAAGCCTTCTTCTCGAGCTCTTCCTCGCCCAAAATTCCGTCTTCCGGATACTTGGCTTCGATCGCACTGCGGATCATCTGCTCGATTTCCTTGTCGGCGCGGGTCACCGGACTTCCATCGTCCTTGGCAGTGACGTCTACACCAGACTCGAAGTATTTGGTCGCGTGACGACCAGCCTCTTCCAGAATATCGAGGGCAAAAACAAGCTCTGCTCGAAAAGCAGATGCGAGAACCATGTCTTTCATAATTGCATGAACCAGTGGGTGAATTTCGTGACCCAAATTATCGCATGCAAAACTCCCGTCGGACGAAATCGCCAACGGGAGTTGACACGTAGATCAGGTCAGGTCCAAGAATTTGCTGGAAACCAGCTCTTAGAACAAGTATTCGTAGATCGCGCGTGCACCACGACCGACACCAACCCCGACGTCTCTGACATCGATGAAGGTACCCTTAACTACGCGCTCCCAAAGGAAGCCTTTTTGACGCTCTGCATATGCGAGGCGCATGTCTTGCTCGACATTCTTGTCTTCGACAAGTTTCATACGTCTTTCGAGATCGCTTACGCGAGCTTTGAGTTGGTTGAGTTCACCACGGAATTCTTCGAGCAACGCGGCGAATTTTTCAAGGTCAGCTTTGTCAGCTTTTTGATTGAGTCGCTCAACGATGCACTGCTCGTACTTATAAAGTGCGGCAGCCAATTCGAAACGTGTTGTGGATTTTTGACCACGGTAAGTTCTGTCTGGATAACCGACTAATATGTGACACGGGTGGTTGACGAGTTCTTTCAAAGCGTTGTACGCCCACTCGTTGCCGACAACGTCAGTTAATTCGCTAACATTGGTGGCGCCTTGTGCGTGAGCAGCTGGAACGCTAACAAAGGTGCTCGCACCCACGGCAGCTAGCGCGGTGAGAAAGGTTGCAAACCCCTTTTTCATATAGTAATCACTCCCTTGCAATGACCTAATCTAACAGTCTCTAACGCTGGAATCATAGCCTAAATATTCCAGCACGATGTACGTGTAAAACATCGAATTTGGTGTGATCAGTATCGGATTTCGTAAAAGTGGCTGTGGGCCACAAAACAAGGCTCATTAAAAAACGTTAATTGTTTAAGCCATGGTCACCCAAAATACAACTGTTAGGAATCTGTAAAACCAGCACCGCTGGCGCTTCATGGCAACCGCTCGTCAAGAATTCACATCGCCAAAAGGCAACTCATTTATCGGACCCAGTGAGGCTTTTCAGCCCCGTTTTGATAGCCCAAAAATGCCACTACTAATGGAGGCATTTCGCAAAAGCTGCCAATCCGATATACATCCGACCGAGTTATGTGACTCTCGAGTAGATGACCCCACAGGTGATATCAATCGCAAAGCGGCTTAGCATGTACCTGGCGATACATTTTGCTCGCATGTTGCCAACTTCTTGTCGACGGGCGCCTACTTACTCGCAACCCGTGTCGCGACCTTAGAGCGGAAAGGACCGGCAGGCAAATTGTCGCCACTAAACAGGCAGGCGTTGGGATTGTTAGCCCAACCATATGTCACATAGCGGGGCTGTTTGATCGCATCATTCCAAACCAACAGACAATCATTTTCTACCTTCACGCTAGCCCAGAGGTATTTCTTGTCATCACCGGCGATAGCGAATCCCGTATCAGTAGCGCCTCTCAGAGCCAAACCTTTATTTGCGTTGCGAAATTTGATTCTAAGTTTGTCGCCTTCCAGTGTGACGGAATCAAGAGTAGGACCTTTTATCGGAAACGGCATCTCAAACTGGGTAGCCAACACCACCCGAGCCATACGCCGTCCAAGCAATCGCTTATCGGACGAGTGCCAATCTGGCTCGGCAGAGTTGATCACGCTATCAAGAGCGCAAGTCATATAAGTGTAGGGAACAAGATTGGTCCGCGACTGCGCCTCCCTGAGCTCAGCTAGAAGACTATCCATGGAAGGGATGATTGACTTCTCTCCAACAGGCGGCAACTGAACGTAATAGAACGGAAGGTCGTGTCGATTCCATGCCTTTCTCCAATCCTGAATAAGGTTGGTGAAGTAACGATGATAGTTTTGCGCCTCATAAATATTTGCTTCGCCCTGGTACCACAGGATGCCTTTGACTCCAAACGGCGCTATCGGCGCGATCATGCTGTTGTAGAGAGATGTAGCGGGGAAATTCAAAGTGAGGCCGCTCGCCTTCTGACGCTTCTCCGGAATGGCGTATTCGCTTGCCGCGATTTGCTGACTCTGACTGCCAGTCTCGAGTCTTTTCGCATATTGTTTGAACTGCTCATCGAGCTCCGTGAGCACTCCTTCCCCTTGCTTCATCAAGTAAAGCTTTTCAAGACTCATCCACGACTGTATCGGAGATCCGGTAGCTGCCGTCTCGACAATTCCAATCGGACGCTTGAGCTTCTCCTTCATCTCCATCGCGAAATAATATGGAAGGGCCGGGCATTCCTTCGACCAGCTCGGGTTAAGCGTTCTCCAGGAGCCAATAACATTCTTGGCCGGCTCTCTATTGACCCGCTCTTTTGGTGTGAAAAACCGAATCTCAGAGTCGCCTGTGATGTTAGTCGGCAACTTGCTATGTTCCAGGTTGATAACCATATTGGACTGTCCGCTGCATAGGAAGACTTCGCCAATGAGAACGTCCTTGACCCTGATTTCCTGCTCACCACGCACTATAAGCTCATAAGGACCGCCTGGCGGAAGCGCCGGCATGGTGACGTGCCAATCACCGTTCGGTTGAACTTGGGCTACACCTTTGCTTTCCCCGATCTTCGCCCCAACGGTATCTCCTGGTTTTGCCCTGCCAAAGACGTGGATAGGCTGTCCACTCTGAATGACCATGTGTTCGCCGAAAAGATTGGAGACTCGAAGCTCTGCACGGGCACTCGTTTGACAGACAAATAGTGCCAACACGAATGCCATAATTATGGATGAAAAACCAGCCTTAGCCTTGGAGCAGTGAATCTTCAAAGGTTTCTCCTTACAAAACGGTGAGCGGCTGTGCGATCATGACAACATTGTCTGTCCAAACGCCTTATTAGGCATGATCAACGTGTAATGATTCAGCGGGAACCATAGCGGACACTGACTGGATGGTAATCGAGCCTCGAAATGTTGTTCTCAATACTGTGCAAACCCAAGAGCTTGTTAGGCATGATCACCAACGTGAAATCATTCGGCGAAAAACGTCGCAGACACTGACTGGATGGTAATCAGGCCTCGAAATGTTGTTCTCAATACTGTGCAAACCCACAGACCGAGCAGATTTAATTCAAATACTGAGGATATTGAAGGTTAATTTGACTTGCCTTATCTTGACATCATGCTATTCTTGACCTGTGCACAACTTACTAGAACGTAATATCGAACGTTTGTTCCTGCCGTTCATTTTTCGGTTATAACTGCCTTTGTGGCCCCATTCCTAACAAATTAGTCTGATTGAGAGTCGCCATGAAAAATTTCGAAAGAGTTACTATCCTCGCCACCATATTCACGGTTTCGGCATTGCCTGTCAGCGCCCAGAATTACCATTACAACTACGGCAATTCACGTGTCATCAACCAGGGCTCAGTCGGATATGTCCAGCACGAGAGTACCTACATCCCGACAGGCGCCATCAACAATACGGCCAAAGGCGTGATCACCGGCGGCGTCGGCTCGAAAGCCAATGCCATGCTCCCCGGAGTCTCCTGGGGACGCACTGTCGGCACATCCGGCGACAACTTCTACCAGGGCGGCGCACCGGACAAATTCAAGTCCGCAGTGCCTGACTACGCTCAAACTCCACAGCGCGTTATTACTGTCGGCGGTCGACGTGTCAGTCAACAGCAGTATTACCAACAACAGCAACAACAGCAGAGACAACAGCCAAGAGGCTATGTGTACCAGCCCGGACAAAATGGCGGTACACCCAACTACGGCGCTGTCGACACCAACGTCGGAGTTCAAAACAACGGCGGCACCGCCTCATATTCGAGCGGCAGCGGTCAGAAGAACTATTAGATAGCGGGTTAACGCGGCGCGGACGGCTGGCTCGGGAAGCGCAAAGCCTCGACAAGAGCTCTCAAAGTGCTCTCCGAATGCCAAAAGCGCTAAGAATACGACAATAGAAGTGTCACTTCTACATTTCCGACTGTTTGAGCCAATTTCTAGAAGTGCGGCTACTCATTGACATCTTTTAGAAGCGTGGCTAATACTTTAGGCGTTTTTCGTCGAAATTTGAGAAGTGACGCTTCTATCGGAAAGTTCAGCACGCGGTGCCCGGCACGCTCACCTCGGAAGGTTCAGATGCGAGGCTCGGCACACGCGGCTGACTACGGAACATTTAGTACGCGAAGCCCGTCGCACGAGGCTGACGGCGGACAGTCAGCACACATTTATTCGAGCGCCACACGCACTAGCAGCTCGTTGGTGATATACAATATGTGCGCTTGGGTCCAATCGGACCATATATAGGTAAGAGCGACTAACGAGGCAAGACGGCTGTGCGTACAATTATTGTGCTCGGCGGAGCAGGCGCGATGGGGCAGATCATCGTACAAGACTTGGCCGATACCGCGAAGGACTGCAAAATCATTATTGGTGACTTCAACATCCAGGGCAACGAACGTGTCCAAGAGCTGTTGAAGCGACCCAACGTAGAAGCCGAGAAGGTCGATATCAAAGACGAAGCGAACCTCGTCGCCCTCTTGAAAAAGGGTCAGTGCGTGGTCAACTCGACGCCCTATTACTTCAATGTCGATGTAATGAAAGCGGCTCTCAAAGCCGGTTGCTCCTACCTCGACCTGGGTGGACTCTACCACACGACGATGAAGCAACTCCCGCTCCATGCTGAGTTCGAGAAAGCAGGACTCGTTGCAGTCGTCGGAACTGGTGCCGCCCCTGGTACCACCAATCTCCTGGCAGCGGCAGCATGCAAGGAATTGGATCAAGTAGAGACAATCGATATCGCATGCGGCTCGCGTGATTTCACAGAATCGACGCATCCGTTCTATCCGCCCTATATGCTCGACACGATTTTTGACGAATACACAAAGGATGCGATGGTATTTGAAAACGGAGTTGCAGAAGGCCGCAACCCGCTTGCCATGCAGAAAGTTATAGATTTTCCAGAGCCAGTAGGAAAACAGAGTGCAATTTTCACATTGCACTCTGAAGTCGCAACTTTGCCGATGACATACAAAGACAAAGGCGTGAAGAACGTCTACTTCCGCCTCGCCCTACCACAAGATTTTCATGAGAAACTCAAACTGTTTGTCGAACTCGGATTCGGCAAACCAGAAGCGATCGAAACCGCTGAAGGCAAGTTCCATCCAAGAAAATTCTTGGCACACATGATCGCTCAAATCCCTTATGTCAAAGCGAGTGTGGACGATTGCGAAATTCTGCGCGTTGATGTGAAAGGCAGCAAGAACGGCGAAGATCGCCATTATGTAATGCTCGAAACCGCTCACGCAGACAAGAAGCGCAATATCTCGGCTGGAGATCTGAATACTGGCGTACCACCATCCATAGTGGCGCAAATGATCGTGGATGGAACGATTAAACATAAAGGCGTTGTTGCGCCGGAGATCGCGGTTGACCCAGAGCTCTTCTTCAAAGAGCTAGAGAAGAGAGGCTGCTCCGTAAAAAAGGTTGTTAACGAGGCAGTAGCGACCTAAGTGATCGTCTGACCACGAGCTCATCGCGCAGTCAAACATCGCGCGCACTAACTCGCACACACATCGCGCGGTACTCACAGCGCGCGGTATAAGGTCTCTCTTTAATTTTCGGGTGCATTTGAGCCGTTTTGATTTGATAAGTATGCCTTATATCGCCGAAGAGGCATCCGCTTGACTTTTGTTTTTGACAAAGACTATCCGAAGTCGCGGAAAACTCTTCAATTAGAGGCTTGATCTACCTCTTCAAGGCGTTCCGCTGAGAGCGGCTTGGCTTATCCCGTCAAGGCATTCCCGTCGATAGCGACTAGACCTATCTCGCCAAAGCAATCCGTCGAGCGCGGCTTGACGTATCAAGTCAACGCGTTCCACAGATTGCGGCTTGGCTTATCGCGTCAAGGCGTGCCCGTCGAGAGCGGCTTTCAGACTGGCGCTATCGAAGACGTTGATTATGCGTACATTGGGATTGATCTTTTTGACGAGTCCGGTCAATACCGCTCCGGGTCCGATCTCTATAAATGTATCGACACCATTTTCAACCATATACTCGACCGATTCGTACCAGCGAACTGGGCTTTCCATCTGCTTTTCAAGCTTCAATTTGATGTCGGAAGACTGACGCGCACCTCGGGCATCGACGTTTTGCACCACTTCGCATCTTGCATCATTGAGCCTGGCACTTGCCAACTCTTTCGCAAATTCACGAGCAGCCTGGCTCATCAACGGAGAGTGAAAGGCACCGCCGACAGGCAATGGAATTGCCTTGCCACCTGCTTCTTTGGCAAGCTTTGATGCCTGGGCAACGGCATCTGGGTTGCCGGAAATGACTAATTGTTCTCTTGTGTTGTAGTTGGCAAGCACGACAACAGCTTCGTCTTCGCTCTTGCCTGCATCAAGAAGTTCGCGGTTAACTTTCGAGCAGATCTCGACTAGCGTATCTGGAGCCACTTTCAGAACGGCTGCCATTGCGCCTTTGGGACACTCTTCCATGAGCTGCGCACGTTTGGCAATCAGTTTTACCGCATCTTCAATGCTCAAAGACTGAGCTGCCACCAACGATGTAATCTCACCCAGGCTGTGCCCCGCGACGAAATCAGGTTGTGATCCGCCGTGTTTTTCGTATGCTTTCCAGGCAGCAAGTGAGACTGCCATAATTGCCGGTTGGGTATTGACGGTCCGCTTGAGATCGGCATCCGGACCATCAAAACAAAGACTTGATAGAGAACGCCCAGCCAGGCGATCGATTAGCTCGAATGTTTCTTTGCATTCAGGATACGTGTCGAACAGCTCTCGGCCCATGCCTTGGGACTGGGACCCCTGACCGGGAAACAAGCATGCAATCTTACCCATTTGAATAGCACTCCTGGTTGATGTAGCTGAAGAGATTCCGACGACTTATCGCGCCACTTCAATCTCGGCGCCTTCGTTAACCTCACTCTTCGACGCGATGCGAGAGTCGACGGCAGTCCAACGGAACACGGCGGCGCCCCATGTCAAGCCGCCCCCAAAGCCGACAAAGCAAATCGTGGAAGGCGTTTTTACATTTCCGCGACCAAGAGCCTGCCAGAGAGCAAGCGGTATCGAGGCCGCTGAAGTATTCCCCATTTCGTCCACATTCGTAATCAGCTGATTTTCCTTTAGACCAAGGCGATCGGCCGCTGCTTTGATAATTCTGATGTTAGCCTGGTGCGGAACAATATAGTCAATGTCACCAACAGTGATACCAGCCATCTCAGTGGCATGGCGAACCGCTTCAGGTACGGCATTGACGGCGAACTCATAAATTGCCCTTCCGTTCATCTGCAGATATCGGTCGACTGCTTTAGGCGGATCCGCACCTGCATGCGGGTAAGCACTTCCGGTGTTCGGAATCCAGAGCAGATGTCCGCCATTGCCGTCGGCCCGCAGATACGTGCCTAGCATTTCATTGTCTTCGGGCTCGGTAGATTCAAGGACGAAGGCGCCGGCACCATCGCCGAAAAGAATACAGGTGTTGCGATCTTCCCAATTGAGAAAGCGAGAATGAATGTCGACGCCTATAACCAAGACGCGTTTGTAAGTGCCGCTTCCGATGAATTGCTGACCGACGGATAGCGCGTAGACAATTCCAGTGCAAGCGGCTTCCATGTCGAATGCTGCTGCCCGAGAGGCTCCAATCGCGCCCTGAACTTGGCAAGCTGTAGACGGGTAGAGATTGTCCGGCGTGGACGTAGCCACGATGATTAACTCGATAGTATCACTCGCGATACCGGCAAAGGCGAGAGCGTCCCTGGCAGCTTCGATGGCCAATCCAGTCGCGGTCTCGTTATCCTTGACTATTCGCCGTTCTCTAATGCCGGTTCTCGTCTTGATCCATTCATCCGACGTATCGACCAGCTTCGTGAGATCACTATTGGTCACGACGGACACCGGCAGGCCCGCACCAACACCGATGATTTTCGCTCCACAAGCGAACTTCACTTTTTCTTCTTCTCCTTGCCGCTGGCTCTGGCAGTCGTCAATTCATTCGTCGAACCATTGTTCGAATTCAACACAGATTCTATTTTTTGAACCACATTGGCCGCGACCATGTCTTTCGCCACTCGAATCGCGTTCTTGATGGCAGTATGTTTGGAGCCACCATGGGCGATGACACACACACCCTTGATTCCCACGAGAAGCGCGCCGCCGAATTCATTCTTATCGACACGTGCCTTCAAGTTTTTAAATGCAGATTTACCAATAACACCGGCAATCTTTCCTTGCAACGAACCCATCAGCTCCTCGCGCAGCATAAAGCTCATCATACTCGCGATGCCTTCAGCGGTTTTCAACGATATGTTGCCTGTGAATCCATCAGTCACGACGACATCCACCTTACCCATCGGGTAGTCGCGACCTTCTACAAATCCAATGAAGTTAAGCTCTTTGCTTTCTTTAAAAAGCTCATAGGCTTCTTTCACGACGTCGGTACCCTTGGTTTCTTCTGTACCGATGTTGAGCAGACCGACGCGGGGCTTCTCAATGTTGTACAACCCCTTGGCTAGCACGTGTCCCATCAGGCCGAGCTGAACCATTTGATATGCATCCCAGGCGACACTCGCTCCGGCATCGATCAAGAAGCAGGGCTTGGCATGAATCGTCGGCATCGTACATGCAATCGCGCAGCGATCTATATTAGCCACTTTGCCGAGACAGATCTGAGCCGCGACAGCAGCAGCTCCGGTGGAGCCTGCTGCAACAATTCCATCGGCTTTGCCTTCTCTGACGAGCTTTGTGGCAACGACGATGGAGGAATCTTTTTTCTTTACAACCGACCAGCCCGGCTTCTCGCCCATCTGGACGACTTCCGACGCATTGACGACTGTTATATTCAGTTCAGACGGAGTTCTATTTTGAAGGAGCTGTTTGATGACAGGACGATTTAACTCCTGTTTGATTACTGCCTCGGGACCGACCAAAATAATGGCGATCTTGTATTCAAGTGCAGCAAGTACAGCACCATGGACGACCTCTCTGGGGGCGTGGTCACCACCCATGGCGTCTATGGATATCCGAATCATGCCTGGCTCACGCTCCGCCTGTTAAAAACCGAAAAACCGAGTCAACCTGTACAGGCCCATTCTGAGAGACAACTTAGACTAGTTGTTCGCTCTTGAAGGCTGGGCGGCCGCGGTAATAACCACACTCGCCACACATTGTGTGGGGCCTGGCTTTCGCTCCGCACTGCAGGCAGCGAGTCAGATTTGTAGCTAGCGCTTTCCAGTGGGCACGCCGCTGGTGCTGCTTTTGATGTGATGTCTTTTTCTTTGGTTGTGCCATTTGAGGTTACTTCCTCCAGGTACCTGGAATTGATAATTATCTACGAATTTTCTCCAGTTTCTTGATTTGAAAACAGAGTCTTTAAGTTCTCCCACCTCGGATCGATTTTGCCCGCGCTTTCAGAGGCGCCTATTGAAGACGCCGAGTTCCCGGCAGCCAGAGCCTTTTCGGCTTTTGGCGGACCGGGACAATCATCGCCGCATCGACAGAAAACGGGCGATGCCAACGTTACAGCTTGATACACAATATCACCGATGTCAAGAACGCCATCAGCCGGAATGACCTCATAGAAGTCATCTTTGGTCAGTTCTCTATCCCTCGGCGAATCCTCATGTGAGTAGGATTTATTCGCCGTTAACTGCTCATCGATTTCAACGTTGAGACTCTGAAAAAAGGGTCGCAAACAAACGTGACAATTGAGCTTGAGAAGTGTCTGAACACGACCCGAGATCAAGACACCATTTCCAACTGCCTGAACAAGCAGCTCTCCAACGACCGGCTTTACAACACAGTCGATATCGAGCTTCTCGTTGTAGTCAATGCGCAAGCGCTTTGACGGCAAGAGGTTGAGGTCGTCTACATTTATTCTCAATTGCTATTCCTGAGTGAGACCCAAGTAAGGATCGAGACCGGCCTTCAGAAGCGTTGGCTTCAAGGGAGGCTGGCGGTATTCTTGAGTCATGATCTTACCACAACTTGACAGCCATACCCGAGATTGGCTTCGACTGCGCATGAAGCTAAGTCAGGTTACAGAAGGAGAACTCGGAATCTCGTGACTAATTCAAGATTCGTTATAACCTCTAAATGGATTCTTCCGGTGACAGGACCAGCTATCGATAACGGCGCACTTGTGATCGACAACAATCACATCAGTGAAGTTGGCACCAGGGAGTCTATTATCAGTCGATACTCGGATTTACCGCTACGAGACTACGGCGAAGCGCTGGTGGTTCCTGGGTTTATCAACATGCATAGTCATCTTGATTATTCTGAAAGTTTCGATCTCGACTGCAACTCTAGCCTCTTCGATTGGATACCGAAGCTTATGAACTCGGTGGAAGGCTGGGCGGAAAGCGACTTTCTCAGATCCGCCACCTTTGGTGCTCGCCTCAACGCTCTGAGTGGAACCACATTTGTCGTCGACAGCTCGTATTCAGGTCAAAGTGCCAACGCGCTGGCAGCAACAGGTTTGAAGGGGATTGTCGGCATCGAGCTTTTTGGTTTGGATGAAACCACCTGGGAAAAAAGCTTCGACGCCTGGTTAGCCAGAAGAGAGCAGCTCATTGAAAACTCAAGCCCAGAGCTCAATACAGCGCTCGACAACGGTTCTATCCGACTGACCTGCGCACCACATGCACCATATACGGTGTGCCCGCCGCTCTTTGCCCACGTTCGGGACTGGAGTGCCCAACATGGATTGCCGCTGCTCGTGCATCTTGCCGAATCGCCCGACGAGTGTGCCTGGATTAGCGACAGGTCGGAGGTAATTGATCGCTTTCTCACGAAAGTCATGAGCTACCGTCCAGAGGCAGAGTTGCGCGATATGATCGCTCGAATCACCTGGAAAGGCAGAGGCGATTCCCCGGTCGGCCATCTCGCTCGCTTCGACCTGCTCAACGAAAGGCTCGTAGCGGCTCATTGCATCCAGCTCGATGAGAAAGATATCGCCACGCTCAGCCGCAACGCGGTGGCCGTGGCCCACTGCCCGCGAAGCAATGCCAGACTGCGCAATGGCTTGGCACCTCTTCTCGCGCTCCGGCAGGCCGGCGTCAAAGTCGGTCTCGGTACCGATAGCTTCGCCTCCAACGATGATTTGAACCTGCTCAATGACGGAAGCTTCGCCCTCAACATCCATAGGGCGGTTAATCCACTGTCGACGCTCGATTCTAACGACGTCCTTTCGATGATGACAATTTCGGCAGCCGAGGCTTTAGGGATAGCCGACCAGGTCGGCTCGCTGGAGGTCGGCAAGAGAGCGGACCTCTCGATCTGGCGTCCATGGTCGAAAGGCTCACCCCGTGGAGCCTGCGAGCCTGCCGATCGGCTGATTCGATTCCCGACAAGAATCGAAGATGTCTTTGTCGATGGGAAGAACGTAGTCGAGGGTGGGCGTCTTAGAAATAATTGAGCTCAGACAATATCAAGAATTATTTGTCTATTGAAAACCGCTTATAGTGCCCTTGAGTAATTTAATCTATACTTGTATGCCTGCTGTGTGAGGTTTCACATATGCCTCAGCCGGGCAAGAGACCCATGTACAGCAGATATTTCTCCAGCCACTCAGGTAGGAAGGTCAAGACAAAAATATGGCCAGCATAGGACGTACGGATCACATTTGCAGCGGAAGAACATGCATGTTTTGTCGTGTACTCGACAATCCTAACCGGGCCAAGCAATCCGGGGCGCGTACTTTCATGGACAGCCAGGTCATCGAGCGTGTCAAAGAGCTCGAGCAGCGCTCCTTGCTAACAAGCACCGAACAGAGTCTGGCGGCAGTCAAAGGTGAAGAGATCGAGCGCCTCGCGCTGCTCGACACTTTGACCGAGCTCTATAACTCACGTACCTTCTACAAAGAAATTAAAGACGAGCTCAAGAGAGCCAAGCGTTACAAGCGCCCAGTCGCACTCTGTATGGTTGCAATTGATGGCTTCAAAGATGTAGTCAGACAATACGGCGCATTGACATCGGACGCCGTGCTCAAAGTCATGGGCAACGTGCTTCGAGGAGCAATCCGCGATGTGGACATTCCGGCGCGCTACAGCGCGGAAGAGTTCGCGATCATATTTCCAGAGACCAACGCCTCCGGCGCATCAATAGTGGCAGAGCGCATCCGGCAGCGCATCGGCAACCAGTCGATTACGCACAACTGGCACAATCTCCGCGTCACAGCCTCGGTAGGACTGGCAGCTTTCCCAGCCCACGCCAGAGAGCACGACGAATTGATTGAAAAATCGGTAAGAGCGTTAGAACTGGCCATGCAACGTGGCGGCGATAAAGTCTGCACGGTCTAGTTACAAGGTTTTCGATTTCGCTAATATTCCCGGTTTTATCCCGTCTGGGCTGCCTTTTGCTGGCCTAGATGAAACGGAATTAGGTCACATCCTATTGTATTGGGCCTTCCTCCTTTATAGGAAAGGTTAAAATGGGATGTTGACTACATAGTGCCGGGTGGACAATTAGTCGCCTATCAGCCCTGTGTCGATGATCACTGTTCCTTCGATGGAATCGTTTGATGGCAATTCCTGCCATGGGGAGGCTCCTTGCCCAAGCTAGACTGGAAACCGTTCGCCGTAGTTCTGGCGCTCGCCCTGTCGCTGACGACGTTGTTTCAAGTTGCGCCGCTAAAGACGGTCAAAGATTGGCAATTTATGGCGAATCTACCACCTTACGAGATAGGTCAGGAGGTGGAAAAACGGGTCAAAGCCATGCCCCGCTACGAGAAGATGAACTTCTACGAGCGTGAGCACGTCCTCAAGCAGGAAAAAGAAAACGCCGGCAAGGCCAACAACATTCAGATGTTGAGCACTTTCAAGATTCCCGGAAATGACGAGGAGTACGTGCTCTTCACCAGTCTCAAGCTGGGTCTCGATTTGCGCGGCGGCTCACAGCTGCTCTTGAAAGCTGAGCCGGCACCGCCGCAGGTGCCGGAGATCACACCGTCTGTCATGAACGGCGTTGAGACCGTCATCAACAACCGTATCAACAGCCTTGGCGTGTCGGAAACGATGGTTCAAAGAGCCGGCAAAGATAGATTGATTGTGGAAATGCCAGGAATCAAGGATCCGCAGCAAGCGAAAGACCGAATTGGTACCACCGCTCTATTGGAGTTCAAAGAACTCTCCGTCGGACCGACCGGCGAAAAGGTCTGGAAAGACGTCGGTCTAACCGGCGCTGACTTCAAACGCGCCCAAGCCACGCCGATGGCTGGCGGCAGCACCTGGCACGTCAACTTCGAATTCAAAGAAGAGGGTGCCAAGAAATTCGGCAACCTGACAAAACGTCTCGTCGGCCAGCAGATCGGTATCTTTCTAGATGGCGAGCCGACAGAAAGAGGTCCGGACGGTCGTCCACTACCAGTCCAGGAGTATCCCGGAGTCACGGTCAGAGAGCCTATCATGGGTGGACACGGCGAAATCACCGGCAGTTTCACCAAAGATCAGGCTGTTGATCTGGCTGTAAAACTAAATGCCGGCGCGCTGCCAGTGCCAATCACGATCCTGGAGGAGCGCACCGTCGGCGCCACCCTCGGTCAGGACTCAATCGAGAAGAGCATGTGGGCGGGTCTTATCGGTATCGCGACAGTCATGGTATTCATGGTTGTTATCTATGGGCTTCCCGGACTGATTGCTGACATCGCGCTAATTCTCTACACACTCGCGACGCTGGCGATTTTCTCTTATATACCGGTTACGCTGACATTGGCTGGTATCGCAGGTTTCATCCTATCTATCGGGATGGCGGTCGACGCCAACATTCTGATTTTCGAACGAACCAAAGAAGAGCTCGTCGCTGGCAGACCGCTGTTCAGCGCGATTGAAGACGGCTTCCGCCATGCCTTCTCGGCAATTTGGGATAGTAATGCCAACAGTATGATCGCGTGCTCCGTGTTGATGATGTTCGGAACGTCGGTGGTGAAAGGATTTGCCGTGACCCTTGCAATAGGTGTGGCGGTCTCGATGTTTACCGCCATTACTGCAACCAGAACGCTGCTGCACCTTGTGCCGCGCAAGATGGGACTTTTCGGGCACAAGTACGAATCGAAGCGTAGCCCACAAGTGAAATCCGGGGAGGCAAAAATACTGTGAAGAGTATTAAAGTAGACATCGTTAAGTATCGATGGACATGGTTCGGCATCTCCGCTCTTCTCACATTGCCTGGCGTGGTAGGAATCATTCTCTGCTACATGCAGTTCAACGCACCGCTAAAACCGGGAATTGACTTCACCGGTGGTTCCATCCTTCAGTATCAATTTGAAAAACCACTCGACCTCGACCAGGTGCGCCACGTCCTGGAAGAGGTTGGATTGCACGGCTCTCAAGCGCAGAAAGCATTCATCTCTCAGAAAGAGGTGATTGTCATGCGCACCAGAGCGCTCGACGACGAAGGCTTGAAGAAAAGGCTTGATACCGCCCTTGAAGCCGAGTGCGGCAAGTTTCAACCTTTGTCGGTTGATAAAGTGACCGCAACTATTGGACCGGAGCTTCTCGCGAATGGCTTGATTGCACTCTTTGCCACGCTCGGCATGATGGTGGCATACATATCCTATCGATATCAATTCGACTACGCGCTTTGCGCGATCGCGGCGTTGTTTCACGACGTCATTGTACTTTGCGGATTCTATGCACTTTTCGGTATTTTTCTGGGGACTGAAGTCGATAGCTTATTTATAAGCGCAGTTTTGACGGTGATCGGATTTTCAGTCCACGACACAATCGTGGTCTTCGATCGAATTAGAGAAAACGCCAAGCTGGTCGGCAGCAAAATCAAGGATACAGAAACCGGTAAAGAGCGCAAGAAAACTTTCGGCGACGTCGCCAACGACAGCGTCAACCAGACGCTGGCGCGTTCTATTTACACCTCTTTGACCGTCGTCTTTACGCTCACCGCCTTGTATCTATGGGGTGGCTCGACTACGAAAGATTTCGTATTCGCGATGTTAATTGGAATCATTTCCGGAACCTATTCCTCAATCTTCAACGCAAGCTGCCTGCTCGCCTACTGGCGTGAAGTCGCGGCCAAGCGTCCGGTCAAGCCGGTTGTCGTGAAGGCGTAACCTTGGCGACCAATCTTGATTGTCCGGATTTAAATTCGTTTAGGTAATTTTGCCGATGTGGCCGCTTACAATGGTGGCAAAGCGAGGATGAACCAAATGAGCGACCAAGCATCAGGGCTTCACGGACTCAGCGAAGAAGAGAAGTGGGATATTCTCACTCGACCTGAGAAGCTCGGCGAGATTCTTCTTAAGCACGGCAAAATTACCGTCATTCAACTCGAAGAGCTTATCAAAGAGCAGGAGACTTCCGGAAAGCCACTCGGAGAGCTCATTCTTTCGCATGGCTTCATGTCGAGATCGGAATTGCTTACCGCACTTGACTGGCAGCATAAAGCCGACAAAGTAATCATCGATTCGCTTACCGAACTTATCAACAAGCCAAAGAAAGACTGAAAGTGAGATTCAAAGATCCTGCGCCGTGTTAACCGGCGCAGGATCGGGGATCGGCAGAGCCACCGCTCTTGCATTTCCGCGCGAGGGTTGTGCGGTTGGTTATAGGGGTCGATATCTCTGGAAGCTCCCTGCAAGCGCTGGAGAAGGAAGCGCGTACATTCGACGGTAAGTGCATCGGCGTTATCGGCGACATCAAAGAGCCACTCACATCGGTGAAAGCCGTCGACACCGCAATCCAACATTTCGGTCGACTCGATTATCTATTCAATAACGCGGGAATCGAGTTTATCTCACCTTTATTAGAAACCGAAGACAGCAACTGGGACGAGGTTATTGATACCAATCTCAGAGGCACATTCTTGATGTCAAAAAGATGCTGTCAGGTTATGGCTGATACCGGATTTGGGGTCATCGTCAACAACGCGTCCGATGCCGGCATCCGCGGAATCAAGGTCAACGCCGCCTACAGTATATCAAAGGCCGGGATTGTGCATCTCACTCGCTCGATAGCGCTCGATTATGCCGACAAGGGTATACGAGCGAATTGCATCTGCCCCGGTTGTATCAGAACGCCTCTGTGCGAACGATTCAATGCAGAGGTTGGAGAGAGAAAAGGCAAAAGCGGCGCTGAAGTGCTGAAAGAATTCGTCCAGGAAAATATTCCGATGCTACGAGTAGGCGAGCCCGAAGAAGTCGCATCCGTAGTTCTCTTCCTCTGCTCTGACGACGCCCGTTATGTCACCGGTGCAGTGATCCCGATCGATGGCGGACTTACCGCGGGAATGTGACGCAAAGGATTCAGTGAAAGGACGCGCGATAAATTTGCCCTCGCAAGCCAATTCAGTTTTGCTGCGGCAGTAGTAGAGTGGCTTGAGCTCCGTCTTGAGCGGGTGGCACCTTAAACCTCAAGGTCTGGGAAGTGTCACGACTCAAACCGGAATTAGCGAACCTTCAACAAGCACTTTCAGAGAGGTTCAGTCTTTCCAGGACAGCTAGATTTTGCGTCCTATAAAGGGAATATGAATGTAATCTCCGGTCGGTACATGCTGTTTGTAAAACGAGGGTGGCTCTATGAAAGAAGAAGCGGTCTACGGCTCCTGGGGCGATAAGCAGATTCGCGAACGTCGGGCGGACCTTCCCGGTCTCAGAAGCATGATAGCCTATGGCAGCCACTTCTCCGACGAGGGCGCGGAGCTTCTCACCCAGTGCGAAGACCTGCGAGAGCTTCACCTTGTCGCCACATCGGTTTCCGACGATGGATTAAAGCACATCGCCAAGATTAAGAGCCTCGACTGGCTGCTTATCGAGAATACCTGGATAACTGACGACGGTTTGAACTCCCTACAAAATCTGGACCGCCTGGATGGACTGCATGTAGTCGCAACGGGAGCCAGCGACGAGGGATTTTCAATGCTCAGCAGCCTGCCGAAACTGACATACCTCGAGGCGGCCGGGCAGAACCTCACAAAGGCTCTTTCGAAAATTTCGAAGCTACCATCTCTGGTATCACTACGACTTTCAACACACACGGCGACAGACAACGACTTCATGAATCTGTCCTTCTGCAGAAGGCTCAGAAATCTAACATTCGACCTTCCGTTAGTCTCATACGCCGCGTTGAATCAAATGCAAAGACAGCTGGAAAGCTGCACATTCGAGCCGTTTAGCTTCTTGAAACCAGCAGAAAAAATAAGCTATCTGTCGGGTTACTGTATGCACCTCTACTCCAGTAGGGAGTACGACCTCGCCCGTGCCGCTGCCAATAGCGTCCTGGAGTGGTTTCCATTCAACGCTGCCGCGCACGGCACGCTTGCAATTATCAATTTCCAGATGGGTGAATACTTCAATTTTCGCAAGAGCCTCGAGACAGCGCGTGAAAATGCGACCATCTTCGGCGAAGAGGACATGTATAACCTCGCGAACTATCTCCTTTCACTGCCTTCAGTGGAGACGGTACAACGAGTTCTCGAAGAGGAAAAGCCGCACGATCTCCTGCTGAAACGGCTACTTGCCAGCACCACAGGGGAGGTAACCCCAGGATCGCTTCTCAACAAACTCGAACAGACGCTCAATCCTCCTGTAATCCAATTGGCTACTCCGAGCGAAATTACCGCTGTCAACGCACGAAGTGGACACCATCCGGCATACCTCAAATTGTTCAGCCTTCGAAAAAAAGAAGAGGGGAAAAAGCCTCTCCCTGAAGTGCCCTGGCACTGGTAGAAGGACGCTATTTAAGCTGGAAAAGCGTATTGGCAGCCCCGCCCGATATGAATGTATCAGGGAGCTTTCCATCCCATTTCTTCACCTTCTCGTATTCGATCAAGGCTGGCGACTTCTCGAGAGCCTGGGTCTGCAACGTGATGGAGCGCGCCTGCGCTTCAGCATTTGCGACGGTAATTTCAGCTTCCTTTTTCGCCTTGTCGAGCTCATATTGCTTCTGCAAGGCCTGCTGCTCCATCACCTGCTTCTGCGCGATTGCCGTCTGAAGCACCTCAGGCAGATCGACATGCGTGATTGGAATATCCACGACGTTAACGAGTCCTTTCACGTTTTCCCGCGTCATGGAAAGAACTTGATTCTTGATGATGTTGACCTGCTTCGTTGCCTTATCGGCTTTATACTGTGAAACCACCTGTCGAAAAGCCTCTTGAATCTGAGGTTCAACGAGTTGGGTAAACGGATCGCCTGCGTACTTTTCGTACAGCGTCAGCACCTGGCCTTCGGGAACGTTGTAGAGCACTTTGTATTCCATCGTGATCGGCTGTTGGTCCGCCGTGAGCGGGATGGCTTTGCCCTGCAGTGTCTGCTGCTTCACCGAGTAGTGGACGATTGTATCGAGCCCCGGCAGATACGACTGTATGCCTTGCGTGAGCAAGTTGCGTTGCATCCGGCCCATGCTGACCTTGACTCCGACCTCCCCGGGTTCGACAATCGTGCACCCGGACATAAGTAGAGCCGCAGACGACCATAATAAAAACTGATTTCGCTTCATAACTACCTTAGCCTAGATTGAAGGCACAATTATGATGTCAGACCATGACCCAGTCCACAACTTGGCATCCATCGGAACATTGAAGTCCTCTCAGCGAAACCGAATAGAAATCCGGAGATGCTTATGCTTACTAGAACCAGCGTCAGCGATCGTGGGTAGTGCATCTGAGATTGAAGAGCGACATCCCAATCGGAACTCCACGGGATTGCTAGCCACCGCGCGACGCCGGAGTTAGATGTCCGAAAGCCGCGAAAGCAAGTTGATTTGCCGACATGCGTTGATAGACCTAGGCCGCCGCGCGTAAGGCAATTAGCTTCAATGCGAGCCCGAAGCATGGCCACTTAGCTGTCATGAGATTGAAATCTCAAGTCCCCGGGCATAGTGAATAATGGATATTTGTAGAGGGTTTAGAGATGCGCAACGAAGGGACTGTATCAGCCGACAAGGTACATGAGCTGGTTCACCTTCTCCACACCGGCATGTTTGAAGAGTTTATGCGAGTCTTCAAAGACAATGCCAGAGAAATTAAGGACGAGGGACCTGTTGTATTGGTTGATCTCGTCAACAAAGCTCTGCAACAGCACGATTCGAAAAGCGATATGAAGCTGGTGGTTTCACAAAAGACCAGCGAAGAAAAGCATCTAATCATGATCATGGATAACTCTCGCTTCTGGGGAGATAGCTTCACTATAACCCGACAGATGTTCACCGTGTAAAAGGTGACTTAGCCACGCAAGCTATCTAAGGACGGCTCTCCAAGCCGTCCTTTTATTTTCTTCTGAAGCGAAACAACTGCAGATGTGAAATTGGTATATGAATAGCTGGCAATCTAGACATGCCGCGACAATGCGATTCGCGGCGAAGTTAATCGAAAACTCGCACGTCTAAGATGCCACCATTCTCGGTACCGGCGAGACGCCGGCGCCCCAGTAGATGATCGGCACGGGCGAGTCACCTATAGTTGCGCAAGCGCCCATTCTGCATGCTCTTTCAGCATCGGGTCAGCTTCTTCCTTGGAAAACCGACTCAAGCGTTGCACTACTAGCGATACCGCTTGGTCGTTACCGTCTATCTGCCGAAGTTGATTACCAAGCACTACCAGTGCGTTCCTCAATAGACCACGGCGTCGGGGCCGACGCAATGGAGTGTGACCGAAGCGATTGCGAAAAGCATCATCGTCTTGTATATCCAGAAGCTCGGGAAGGTACAGGTAGTGCCCAACTCCTGAATGTGGTTGAAACTCTTCCCATGGTGTGATCGGAGGCTTTTGATTGTACGGACAAACCTCCTGGCAGATATCACACCCATAGACCCAGCCCCCAAGTCCGCTTCTATGCTCCAGCGGAATTCCGTCCTTGTTCTCGATCGTCAGGTATGAAATACAGCGATTGGCGTCGACGCTGTAAGGTTCTACGATTGCATTGGTAGGGCAAGCATCGCCGCATCGAAAACACTGACCACAAGTACCCCGATACTTGATGTCCGGCTCCAGCTCGACGTCGACGAACAGCTCCGCAACGAAGTTGTAGCTTCCGGAAAGCTTCGGCCCGATAATCAGCGTATTCTTTCCTGCGAAGCCCAAACCCGAGCGACCAGCAAATCCCTGTTCGTACAATGCCACGTCATCGGTAAAGGCTTTGCCGACAATGTTAACTCCGACCGTCTCGGCAAGCGCGCCTCTGAGCTCACGCAGCTTACGCCTGATCACGGCGTGATAGTCCAAACCAACCGCATACCGAGCAACACTGCCGAAGAAAGGACCAGGTGCCGGAGGCTTCTCGGTGTAGTAACTAACAGAAACAATAATGGCGGATTTACTGCCAGGGTAAAGCAATTGGGGCGACGAGCGGATTTCCGGATTGCGCTTCATGTACTCCATCCCAGCGGCAAATCCGCGCTCCAGCCAAGACCTGTAGTGCTCAAGCTCTGCCGTCATCGGTTCTAGGGCCCCAATAACGGTGTTACTGAAGCCTTTCGAAGCGGCCAATTGCACAACGGATTGTTTCAAACTCACCAGATAAGCCCCGAGAGACCGGAGTACACAGAATACAATGTTAAACCGAACCAGCTCCAGCATGATATCTATGACGAAGTCAACATTCAACCAGCCAACCCAAGATCAGTCGTTCAGTCTCGAAGACCTGTCGTATGACCTTCCGGAAGAGCTGATCGCGCAAGAGCCTTCCGAAAATCGAGAAGAGTCGCGTCTGCTTGTACTGGATCGCGGAAGTCGCAGTACGAGTCATCACCGCTTCGCCGACATAAAGAGCTTTCTTGGGAAGGGTGATGTCTTGGTCGTGAATGATACCAGAGTGGTGCCCTCGAGAATTTATGCTAACCGAGCAAGTGGTGGATCCATCAGGCTTTTGTTGATCAGACCGCAGGGTGATAAAGTAAACCTGTGGGAAGCGTTGGTAACGCCAATCAAAAGACTGAAAATCGGAGAGACTCTCGAGATTCTCAACCGTAAAGGTTCAAGGCAGACTATCAAGATTGCAGACATCATTATCGATCCGGACGGATTCAAGAGACTGGTGGTAGATCTGGGAAAACCGGAGCATGTATTCGATATCTTGAGCTCGATCGGCTATGCCCCACTGCCACCATATATAGTGCGCGATAGCGAATCTCGGGATGAGGAGAGCAGACTGCACGATCTCGATAGGTACCAGACTGTGTTTGCTCGACATCCCGGCGCGGTCGCCGCTCCTACAGCCGGTCTTCATTTTTCAGAGGAACTCCTTCGTGATTTGAGCGAATCTGGTGTAATCATCAAGTCGGTAACTTTGCATGTCGGACCGGGCACGTTCAAGCCAATCGGGACCGACATCGATACCCACTCAATCGAAGCCGAGACCTTTCAAGTGACACCAGATACGGCAGAGGCGATAAACCTCGCGAAAGATGAGGGACGGCGCGTCATCGCCGTGGGCACGACGAGTCTGAGGACGTTGGAAACTGCCGGTGCCACTGGACGCATCGTACCTTGTGAACACGGTTCTACCTCTCTATACGTGAAGCCTGGATTCCAGTTCAAAATCGTCGATGCCATGATCACCAATTTCCACTTAAGCCGGTCCAGCTTGTTAGTCCTTGTCGCGACCTTTGCAGGAAAAGACTCGATACTTTCGGCATACGAGGAGGCAATCGCACAGCGATATCGCTTCTTCAGCTACGGAGATGCAATGTTCATCTCATAAGAGTCGGCACACCCTTCTGGCAAGCTAGGTCTCAGAAGGAATTAAAAACGGCGTCGACATATGACCTTAACGGAATAACTCTTCGGAGTAGTCCTTGGACGCAATTAAAAAGTCTTCCAAATAATTCCCCGAGAGGACTATCGGCTACTAAGAGCCTGCTCTGCTACTCCGGACAAAACGCCGTTCCGTTGCCGCCACGAGCCATGACGAGATCGGCCGCTAAATCACTCTTCGCAACCAGCTCGGAAGCTTCGGTACCATGACCGGGGAAGTATGCGATACCGACGGAGGCCTGAACAAAGAGCTTGTGCCACTGGTAGTTGATACAGGTGTCTTCGAACTTCTTCCGAACCCGCTCAGCCACAATCGTGGCTCCACTGCCAGGTGTCTCGGGAAGTACAATCAGAAAACGCTCGTCTCCGAACCGACCAACCATGTCGACATCCAATCTGGTCAATGACAGAAGCGTCTGCCCAACCCAGATGATGGCATCATCCTGAGCCACTGCGCTGTAATTGCGTCCGATATTCATCAGCCCCTGGAAGGCGACACACATGACCGATAGCGGTCGGTTATAACGCTTGCTCCGGCGCATTTCTCTATCAAGCTTTCTCATAAAATATTTGAAGTTGTAGACAGGTGCAAGCTCATCAAAGAAGGCAATACGCTCGACATCTTCGTGAGTCAGGACTGTCTTTTCGGGCTCCGTGCCTGAAAAAATCGTGCGCTCCATCGGACGATTGAGCTCTTTCATGGCAGCCAGATGATCTGCGGTCAAACTGGAGTTGCGCAAGTCGGACAATCGCCTGTGGAACAGGTTGTCCTTAATTACCGCTTCTTCATAATCTCTCTTGTCAGCCGACATATTAATGTTAGTAAAAAAAACTCTGCCTCATTTATTAATTGCCACGGGATCGGGATTTTCTAACGGAATAGTGCATTATTACGAATAAAAGGATGATGGGCTCTGCCTTCAGACCCCGGGAGTTCATCTGGAAGCACTAATCACCACTTTCCTCTGATCGATGGCACGCCCAGCGAGGAATCAGCTGAAAAGACGGCGATGTCCATTGAAATGGCGAATTTCCACGAGCTCAGACAAGAACTTCCCGTCTTTCTTGCAAATGAAGACGCACCAGGTTCAGTGCCTCGTTCGCGGTTCTGTGGCGAATCTCCTTTCGTCCCAATTTAGCCGGCAAAAGAAGCTTTTTCCCGTCATAGCCTTCATCGGTCGCCAAGCCAAGGTAGACCAGTCCGACTGGTCTTTCCTTTGTTCCACCGGCCGGACCAGCGATTCCAGTAACAGACAATCCAATACTTGAACCGGACAGTTTTTTCACACCACGCGCCATACTTTCAGCACACTCAGGACTTACGGCTCCGTAGTTGAGCAGTAACTCTTCGCTCACGCCCAGGAGCTTTTCTTTGGCTTCGTTGGAGTACGTAACTATATTCAGAGATGTGTATGAAGAACTTCCCGCAACGTCCGTCAATCTCTTGCTCACGAGGCCACCAGTACAAGATTCAGCGGTAGAAATCGTGAGGCTCCGCTGCACCAAAAGACCGGCCACTACTGTTTCGAGAGAGGCGTTGTTGAATCCGTAGCAGAGATGACCACTCCGTCGCTGGATATCGGCCACGATTGGTGCCACCAGCTGCCTGGCCGAGTCCAGGTCGGACGACTTCGCGGTCACGCGCAGTCTGCATTCGCCGTGCCCGGCATATGGCGCGACCGTCGGGTTACTGCCGGCAAGCAGGTCGGCATACATCTCCGCAAGCGCGGACTCCCCAATGCCAAAGTGTCTCATTTCCACGGAATGAATCACCGCGCCAAGCACATGAGTCTGCAGGAAGTCACAGACTGTAGTACTCCACATGTTCTTCAGCTCGGCCGGCACACCGGGAAACGCAATGATGAAGCGGCTTTTCGACGCCAACCGAGGAGTCGATTCAATACCAGCTTCCTGCAATCGCTGCGGAGTTATAGTCCAAATGATACCAGGAGCAGTACCATTAGGATTGGGAAGAAGATCGGCTCCAACAGGACGATAGGCTTGTTTCGCATTGCTTTCCGGCATTTCGACACCGCGCTGCTGAAAGAATGATCGCAGATCAGAAAGAATCGTTTCATCAAGAAATTGCTCTGCGCCCATTGCTTCGGCAATACACTCCATCGTCAGATCATCCGGCGTTGGACCAAGTCCTCCCGACGTAATTACTATCTCAGTCCGGGAAAGCGCCTTCGCAAGACACTCCTTGACGCGAGTCTTGTTGTCACCAACTGTGGTGTGATAGAAACAATCAATTCCGATACCGGCGAGCTCTTCACTCAGAAATTGGGAATTAGTGTCGAGTATCTGGCCCAGTAAAAGCTCCGTACCGATAGCAAGTATTTCGGCTGAACTCATCTTATTTTCATCCCTCTCCGGTCAACTGCGATGCAGCCGACTAATGAAGCTCTCGGTCAATGCTAACAAGTTTATCGGATGACCGGCATTAAACTGAACCACAACGCCTCGATATATAAATAATGCTGGGGAATAATAGCTTTACGAAGTTCATTAAGAAACAGCATGACTGAACAAAAACCGTTTAAACAAGGGCTTGCCAACTCAACGGAACGACTCCGCCAGGATGACACAGGCGACTCGGACGACAGCTCGGGTGACGAAATCACCCCTAGTTTCAGCGATCGCTATGAAACCATCGAACTTCTCGGTGAAGGTGGCATGGGTACTGTCTATCGAGTCCGAGAAAGAGTGACCGGCAATGACTTTGCCATGAAACTCCTCAAAAAGGAGCTGGCTTCCGAGAAGTCGGCGCTGAAACGCTTTGAGAAAGAGGCAGAAGCGACAAGCAAACTGACGCACGACAACCTTGTCTCGGTTTATGAGCACGGCTATACAAGCGACGGTCTGCCATATCTGGTCATGGACTGCGTTGACGGCAAGAACTTGGGACAACTCATCAAAGAAAACGGTCCATTCAAAATCGAGGATGCTATTGATATTGCAATGCAGATAGGCGAAGCGCTTAGATACGCCCACGACAATGGGCTGATTCACCGCGACCTGAAGCCAAGCAACATTATATTGGAGACACAATCAATAGGTGCGCTCGACTCTGAGTCTCTGAGAGCAAAGGTCGCTGACTTTGGAATTGCGGTTTTGGCTAACGAAAACTCGGAAAAGGGCGAAACGATTACCCAAACAGGAGCCCTGATCGGCAGTCCCCAGTATATGTCACCAGAACAATGCACCGGACAGGTCCTTGATCCGCGCTCAGACTTCTATTCATTCGGCTGTGTGCTGTACACGATGCTGGCTGGAAAACCGCCGTTCGATGGTGGTAATCCCGTTCAGATCATTCTCAAGCAGATCAACGAGGCACCAGGCAAGATACCACTTAGGAGCGACAATTCAAGGGCGTCGGAGTCACTGAATTCGATTATTTCTAAGTGCCTCGAGAAAGACAAAATGCATAGATACAATGACGTTGCGTCTTTGCTGATTGATCTTCAGCGAGTCCGAAATGGTGAGAGAATCCGCTTCGCTCCTCACAACAGAGTAGCCAGTATTACCTTCAATTCACATGACCCGAAGTTGTTGGTGATAGTCGTGATGATTGTCTTGGGGGTCTTTATTATGCCTCCTTCGAAACAGCCGCAGCCCATAGACAAAATGCCTTCCAACTTGCATGAAAGAGCTTTCGTCCACTTCAGAGAGAAAAGCTATGCTCAGGCTTTACCGCTATTGGAGTATCTCGCAGCCACTTACAAGAGAGAAGATAAACCATATGCCGAAGCATTTTGCTATCAATGCATTGCGCAGTGTCATCTGGCATTGAAACAGTATGATCTTGCGGCTCCGATGTACGAACGGGCAATCAACATGATGAACAAACTGGTATCACAGGACGGTCCATCACCAGAAGCAACCAACATGATCACCGAGACGAAGACCGGCTACATCGAGGTGTTGCGGGCGCAGAAGCAAAACGCATTGGCGTCGGCAATGCTCAGGTCTTTGGACATTGAAAAACTTATCGAATTGGAAAAGTTCTACCGCAACGGCAATGTTCCGGAAGATGAGCTTAGAGTCCGACGGTTGCGAGAAGAACTAGAAGCGCTTCGGAAGTGACATATCATAGAATTTTTCAACAGTCCTGGCATGAGAATTATCGTGCCTGGCGTTTGAGTGTCGATGGGGAACAAGGAGACGAGCCTTATGACTAGCGGTTCTGATATGCGCACGGGCACCGGCATTGAAAGAAAGAAAATCCGATTCGATGCCGTCACTAAATATGGTTCCCTCTCCAGTCATCGTGGACTCGATTACCAACTCATGTCCTGGCTCGATTCTGCCGGCAACGATTCCAGCAGATGAATGTTTGCTGACGAATGGCTCTCGAACGACAAAGAGCAGAGACGGGTCGTCCCAGCGAAGCCGTATACCACTCCCCGCAGTGCCACCAATGAACGGTCCCACAGAAGTAACCATATTGAATATCGATGATAACCAACCGGTGGAACCAGCACCTGTCGAGATGACGAGCCCACTAGATGACTGCTGTTCGCGCCTTTCGTCGTACTGAATCTGGTAACGCGCCGAAATATGCGACCGAGCACCGATGTAGAGATCGTTAAAGGCCAGTAGTCTTTGCCCATCTGCTAGTACCGCTTCTGCAAGCGTGACATGCTTGAAATCGGCCCTATCCTCTAGTACGTCTTGCAAACAATCACCGACACGTCCTGGCGCAATCGGAACTAGAACTCCATCATTACGCTGAGGATCAGGATTAACACCCAAGATCGGTTGATTTCCGACGTATTTCGCAGCATTGGCGACAAGACCGTCCTGTCCCACAACAAGCACTATATCTGATGGCACAAAGGTGTAAGTGGCGAGAAGCGATCTATCGAGGAATTGAATTTTCATTCCCACTTTGATCTGTTTGCGAATGGCTTCGAGCGCACGCTCGTAGCATCCGTCCTCGTCCACGTATTCACTAAAATCACCACCTGAGTGTTCAATGAAGAATTTAGCTTGCATCCTGGTATTGAACTTATCTGTCAACTCCCGAAGTCGCGTTTTTCGTGTCACCACGACTAACTTTTCATACATTGTTTTTTCTCCTGCTCTAGACTGAACAACCACTCGCAGTCCCGCTCCCTGTTATTTGTCATTCCTCATGAGAGCCGATAGCAAATCCGGAGTCAGAGTGAGCTGGCCAATCTTGCCTGCATTTTCTGCAAGCTCCTGAAAAGCGAGAGACATCGCAAATCTCGGGTCTGCCTCTTTAGCAGCTATCGCCATGAGCGTCTTCCAATCAGTTTCTTTAAATGGCGCCAGAGTCTTCTCAATGTCATATGCGCGGCTATCAGAATTTTTCCGATCGTTCTCCACTCGCCTGTCGATTAACAGGGTTCGTTGCTCCTCTACGGCAATCTCGGCAGCCATCTTGGTCTCGGCAATCTGCCTGCGCTTCTCTTCGACAGCGATTTCCGTATTGAGCTCGCTTTCCTTGATTCGACGCTCCTCCTCGACTGCGGCGTTACGCCTGAGATAGATTGCCTGATCCGATTTTCTCTGAATAGATTCGCGCGCCTCAGCTTCGAGCGCTCTGGACATTTCGGGAGTGGGTCTGACATGGGCGATAGTCAAACCCAAAACCTCGATACCCAACATCGTAATCGAATCAGCTTGTCTAACTTGCTGGAGAATGTCGCCTACAATTAAATCGCTCGAGATTAGAACTTCCGGTAGTGTCATCCCACGGATCACTGAGCGCGCCGCCGTTTGCGTGGTGTTGACCAATCGAACATCCAGAAGATCAGGATCTTCGCTGGTGAAACTTCCTCCGTTAGCGACCGTGAAATCGAGCAGTTGCGATAAACGCTCCGGATCTGCAATTCGATACGTCAACTGTCCCTGCACCGTCACTTCCTGAAAGTCCACAGTCGTTTCAGAAAATGCAAACGGCACATCCGAACTGGACAAAGGCACTTCGACAATGGAAGTCGTCGGCTTGAAATACCAAAACGATAACCCAGCGCCTTTACGCTTCAACACTCCATTGTCGTAGTGCATCACAAACATCGTTGGCGCTGCCTTCTTAAATCCTATGAACATGATTAACATCCTCCTGTCTTACGAATGCGGCGATTTCCGAGTTAAGCGGCCGCCCGGACTGCCCGAACAAATTCCAGGCAGTCGATTGATCTGGTTTTATTAAACGTCTCTTTTACGCTATCTTCAACATAGCACAAGCGCAACAATTCTGTCTAGCGACAATCAATCGGCAACCTTATCCATCGCCATATCGTCATCCATACGCTTTCTGCGAACAGTTTCCGCGGGCAGTTCTGCGCCGGGGTCCCAGTGAAGGATCGCGAAACTCCGACCTGACTGTGTCCGAAAATGCTCTGTGCCGGCAGACGCCGGCGGTCCCAGTGAAGGATCGCGGTTTATAACGCTTTGATGATGCCTGCGTCCGAAAGGGAGCTCCGAATGACATCGATGAAAGCTGCACTGGCGAACAATACGATCTCCGATTGGTGCGAAACCTTCGGAGCGCTGCTGCAACCAGCTACAGCCGAGCTTCTCGATGCAGCCGAAGGTGGCACGCGATAACTATTTCAAGTTGAATTGGCAGGCTTCTCTTAGCCGATCCGCCACTGCGGTACGCTGCGGAGGTGCTCCTGATCCATCGGAGTGATCATGCCGTGTCCGCCACCGGCGCCACCGGGTGGTTTTTGCGCCTCTGCCACGTTGTAGCAAAAGCACGCCCATATTCCGATTCCGAAGACCGACATGCCAAAGCACACGAAGAAGAAAATCAACCACTTCTGGCTCGTGTCGCTATGTGCGCTCATACTTGTCTCCTAGCTTGCGAAAATCTTGAGCCTCTTGACGGCTCGGACCGTATTGAACACAGTATAGGGCTAACTGGGCGGCTTTCTAGAGCCTATTAAGGGGAATTACAAATTCGCAACTGACAACCGCAAACTTAAGCGCTGTCCCCGATCCGCCAGTATTTCAGGTATCCGAAGTTGACGACATGTCTCTAAGACGTATCTAAAACGATTCAATTTGCTGAAGAAGATCGCGACAACCATTCATATCGAACTTATCGCTGCCTCGCTGCACATCGTAGAGAATCACGGCTCGAGAAATAAGTGGATTGACTGCACACGCGATGAGACCGGTGCCCTGCTGTCCTTCCAGCTTGCCGACTCGATACGGTACATGCTGTCCCTGGATAGTCCAACCGCCCTCTTCCAGGACGTCCGTGAATTGGGCCTGCCCATAGCTGTCGAACACTCCGCGCTCATACATCTGGGTCAAGACTTGCTGCGCGTCCATGCTTTCCGCCGTAGGACACGAGATAAAGAGAATCTGTTGGCGCTTGCCCTTCTTACACTCGATAGAAACAACCTTGAATGTGCCGAAAAGGTCGACACCAAACAAGAACTGATAGCCGGCGGGAAGTGGCATCGGAAGCCTGACGAACGATTGCGTTATCAAGGCTATCGAGGTCGGGTCCTGGGCATTCTCGAATGTCTTCTTGAAAGCGTGAGTTAGCCCCACTATTCCGGCGAGCGAAGCGCAGATTGCCAGGCTGACAATCGTTATTAAACACCGAGACCAGAGTGGCAGGGGCTTAGAACCTTCCATCGCCATACTGCTTCCACCCTCACAAGTTCAGTCAACTACATCTATTTTACGAGGAGAGACCCAATTTTTTCTCGTAGGAGTAGACTGTGTTGGCAAGTAGCTGGGCGACCGTCATCGGTCCAACTCCACCAGGTACCGGTGTGATCAAGCGAGCGATATTGACAGCGCCGGCATAATCGACGTCGCCAGTGATAACCGATTTGTCGCCCTCACCCTTTTCGTAATGAATTCCAACGTCGACAACTACCGCACCAGGCTTGATCCAATTGCCTGGAATAAAGCGCGACCTGCCGATTGCCACGATTAGCACGTCGGTCTCTGACACGATCTCCTTGAGATTCTTAGTCTTACTGTGGCAGATCGTCACGGTAGCATTTTTCTGCATGAGCATCAGCGCGACTGGTTTGCCGACCAGATTAGAGCGACCAATCACTGTTGCCTTGACACCTTCGAGCGCCACGCCATACTTGCCGAGCAAGGTCATGACACCAGCGGGAGTGCACGGTCGCAGACCAGGTTTGCCTGCGAGCAGATTGCCCATATTGTAGGGATGTAGACCATCAGCGTCTTTCTCAGGCTGAATTTCATCCAGGACGACCGCCTCATCCAGGTGCGATGGCAACGGCAACTGAACCAAGATACCATCTACGGTGTCAGACTCATTGAGCTGCTTGACACAGGCCATAACCTCTTCTTGTTTGGCATTCTCGGGGAACTTGTGCAGAAAACTCTCAATACCGACATTTTTGCAGGCGTTGATTTTGTTTTTGACGTAGAGTTCGCTCGCCGGATTATCACCGACAAGAATGACAGCCAGTCCCGGCTTTCGCTTTCCAGCACCGGTATGTTTCGCTACTTTATCTTTCAAAGCATTTCGTGTTTCAGCGGCACAAGCCTTTCCATCTAGAATCTCAGCAGTTGTCGTTTCTGGCACGGTTAATTCCTTTATGGGACGCGGGTGTGCTGGTAGCTTTTTTCGAGATCTAGCGCCGGTCCTGGGTCTTGCCCAAGCAACAACTGCATCTCGCGATTTTCTTGAACTCGCCCAATCTCGGTAAAGGGATTAGATTCACCGGAAAGTTCGTTCAATCTACTCCAGGCTGAAGATGAAATACAGCCGACCAGCTCGTAATCTTCGCCTCCGTAGAGCATCCAGTCTAATGGATCACAAGCAGCTTTTTTCGCTACTGCAACTGTTTCTTGATGAACTGGAACCTTTTTCAAATCAATTTGCATGCCCCAGCCCGACGCTCGAGAGATCTGAAAGAGCGCATCCGCCAGTCCATCACTTGCATCCATTAGCGCTCCCCTTCCGAAGGCGCTGCGATTGAGGGCCCATGACTCGCACAATCGCGGCATAGGCTTCAGATGGCGATTTATACAATAACCAAAGTTTTTTCTGTCTATCGAAACAGGTTGATCGACTCGGGTTTTGCACCCTTCTTCCAACAGGAAGAGCCCAGCGCGACTCGCGCCAAAATCTCCAGTGACAACGACTATGTCTCCGGGTCTTGCACCAGAGCGCCGCAGAATGCCGTGCTCATGTCCGTCTCCAATCACGGTAATCGTGATTGCTAAAAATGGAGACTTCACCAGATCTCCTCCTGCGACCTGCACTCGATAAGTGCGCGCACACTCCGCCATTCCGCAAAACAATTTCTTAAGATCTGCATCCGACATCGAAGGATTAAATCCGACGCTTATGAGAATTTGCCTTGGGCGCCCAGCCATCGCAGCGATGTCGCTTAGGTTGACGGCGACCGATTTCCAGCCAAGGTCCGACAAGTCCGTCGTGGACAAGTTGAAATGAGTCGACTCAATCAGACTGTCGACGCTGACCAGGCGACCCTGCGGCAGGATAGCGCAATCGTCCCCAATCAAGCGACTGCCGGTCCACTCGACAATGTTCTCAATCAGGCGGTGTTCGCGAGTCTGGGAGCTGGTCTTGAAATTCATGGTTAATCCGGTTTCTCTCATGGTTGCAAACAGATAAAATGCTACAATCAGCCCATAGGGGTGTCTATATAAAAGAAGGAAGTAACCAAAATGGAAAGCCCTCTTGCACAGATCGTCGCTAGCGTTTTAAAACTTTTCCAGTTTTGTTTGATCATCTGGTGCCTATTAAGCTGGTTTCCTAACATCAACTGGTATGACCAACCTTTTAAGACGCTCGATAAGATTGTCAGACCGGTGATCGCGCCCTTTAGAAAAATAATTCCTCCAATTGGCAATATTGATATATCACCAATCGTGGCTATACTGTGTTTGAATGGACTTGCTGCATTGCTGCTACCCATGCTCTAAGCACTTTTTAATGGACATCTACAATCGCATATATGCTTTCTAGAAGAAGTTTCCTCGTTCGGGCGTTCGGAAGCCTGGTCTTTTTTGAGTTAAACGAGTGCTTGCCCGCCTGGGCTAAGCTCGGCAAAAAGCAGAAACAACAGGTGGTCGTCAGCGGCCCACATAGCTTGTCAAAACAGGCATGGCCACCCGCAATCATTCCTGATTTCGTTGACATCGACAAGAAGGGCTATCTCTGCTTCAGCGACCAGTTTGGTCGTTTTTCGGTGGTCGACCTGCGTAAGGCTGGAACCCCGAAAGCCGCACCGAAGGTTATCTCGGAGTTGGCAGGCATTGGGAAGCGCGTTCTTTCTTTGAAGGTAGCTAAACTTCAACAGGCCTTCGCCCTGGTCAAAGATCCCGCAGAAGGTCCCGAGTCAAAGTATTATCTCGTCGCAATCGATTTGAAACTTCCTAATCTACCGGCAGTTCAATCACAGACGCACCTCAGCCAATTCGACGAAGCCGATTTGATGCTGGCCGACAAAGATGCGATTTTCGTGTCCGGCAAAGCGCGAAGCGGCGAATTTATAGTCAACATCTATACACCGCCAGGAAAAAAGGGACAGAAAGACGCTACCTTCATTTCAAGTGTGGCGACAAAACTGCCTGTGGTGGCACTCGATTTCCAGAAGAGGGAGCTTATTGTAGTCCAGGACAATGGTCTCAACACGAAAGTAGATTTCTACAACCTATCTGCGTTTATCTCACCACAGCTGACCAATTCGCTAGAGATCAAAGGTGTTTATTCCAGACTCAATCGCCAGGGAGACACTCTCATTCTGGCTGGACAAGCGGATCAGTCAGGACGGCAACTGCAAGCTTCGACCATAGCACTCAAACCCGCACCACATGCAGTGTCAACGGTAGAACTGGATGGTATGGAGCAGATCCTATCTACCACGTCTCAAAAGGGTCAATATCTCGTGTTGACCAAGAGCACAAGCGGCAAACTGATGCTCAATTCACTGACTGTAGACAAGCTCAACAATCTAGATAAGACGCAAACAGTCGAGATTCCGGTCGCTAAGTCGGCATCGATTGAACGAGCCAGCATGGTCGTCAACGGCAAAGAGATGTACGTAGCAACCGGCTGGTCCGGCGTGCAGGTGCTCACCTTCGGCGGAACACAATGGTCTCAAGCATACAGCTACAAAATACCTCGTTTGGCGGCGTCTGGAATTGCATCATGGGGCAATCAGGTTGTCCTGGTCGGAGCAGAGTTGATGCTCTATGACATCGCCAATCCCGAGCTTCCTCAATTGATCGGCACAGCTCCTTTGACTGCATCTGTAAAAGCAATGGTCGGCGCCGGAAGTTACATCCTCTGCCTGGAGAAAGATGCCATTACGATCAGGAAAATGGCTCAGCTTGACAGAGTCTTGACCTCTCAAAAAGTCTCGGGCAAGAGTTTGACCTTCGACAAATCCCAACACAAGGTCTACGTCGCAGATCCGATGGGCAAATTGACTCGAGTCTATCCCTTCAAGGTGTTTTCCGACAATTTAGAAGCGGCCAAGAGCTTCGATCTTCCCGGCAATTTTCCGAACGTCGAATCGATCGGAGGAATTTTCTTGGGTGCCGACATTCATGAAGTAGCTTTGTTTTCCATCGAAGGACAGGTCAAGGAGCTAGGCCGGCACCAATTCGAAAATCTTGCTATTCGCGATGCGTGCATGACCGACAAGAGTGTTTTAGCTACTGCGGTTGATCAAAACTCTAAGGGCTTCTTGCTGGTTCTATCCAAAAAAGACAAAGAGCTCCACCTTGAAGGGACTGTCGACCTGCCGCACAACGGCACAGCACTGTCGGCAACCGCAACGCGAGCAGTGGCAGTAGGACAAGATCCATCCGGAAAAGATTTAGTTTCGATCGTGGACATCTCTAATTCTGCGGCACCATCGGTGAAGGCAACCTTCTCCGTGTTAGAGGCTGCTTCAGCGGTCGCGGTCAACAGCAAGATCGCTCTGGTGGCAGGTCGCGGGCTTGAAATCGTCACGATGTGAACGTCGACTAATTCGCACTGTCGTTAGACACAGGATTAGTGGATTTGACAGGAGCAGTGATGGGCTGGTTGATACATCGGAAGGTGCCTGTTCACTGCTGAATCGCCACCACTACTAGTAGCATCGATCACCGTTTGTACCGTGGACGATCGCTTCAGAGTTTCTGTTTGACGAGATTGAGCCGGCGAGGCCAGCACCAGGCTAGACATCGCGCCCGCTAAGAGTAACGCGCTTCCTGCCAGCATCAACTTCGTTGTTTTCGAAGCTCGCGACACATATTACAGTTCAGCATAACAGCACCTCTCTTGCGAGAATCCCCACCACTCCTTGCGAGCTGGTGGTTGAGCTCTATATAGCGCTGTCTGGAGTATTAATGGCTTTCACTCGATATTGGGTGTTGGATCGCTTCATCAGATTCCCTATCTCCGAAAAGTGGTTTTCTATGAAACTTGGTCTCAAAAAATGAGAGCTGAGTACTCGGACACGAAATACTCAGCTCTCAAACCTTAACTAATTCGCCAACCACCGGTTGGCTACTTCTGCGATTCTGCTTCGACTACTACACTGGCGTCAACAGTTTTTCGGATGGATGCCTGCTGCGCCTGAATTCTTGCATCCTTATCAAGTGGCGTTTCGACATTCAGTCAGGAAGGTTTTCGCCAGAAATGATAGAACGTTATTTACCCTGAGGTTCTTTATCCGAAAGTCCCGTATCGCAGTTGTCGATTTAACCGAACAATGGAAAAGAACAAAATAATTGTATTTAGAGACCAAAGTTGTCTCTATTTAGGGTAGAAAGGAAAGAGACAAGACATCCACCATAATCACGTGGCACCAGCCTTGAAAGTGAGGAACCATGACCACCGCCCCAGCAACAAAGAAGAAATTTCCCCGCATCTCGTCCAGTGCTTTCGAACACCCCGCCGACCGGGCCGCGCTAGATGCGGTCAAGAAGATTCCGCTTCTTGATAAGATATTTTCGAAATTAATCGAGCTCGGTGCGGAGAGAGTTCTCAGAATCCAACTAATGGGACGGGCGGTGCATGTCACGCCGAAGCAGTGCCCGAAAGTATACAAGCTCTTCAGAGAAGCTGCCGACATTCTCGACATGCCGGAGCCGGACCTTTTCATCATTACTCAGCCGATTCCCAACGCATTCACGCTCGGTGTGGAGCGTCCAATCATCGTTTTGCACTCCGGGCTCATCGATCTTCTTACCGAGGAAGAACTCATGGCTGTCTTGGGGCACGAATTGGGTCACGTGAAGGCTGGACACGTGCTCTACAAGACAATCGCTTATTTCTTACTGCAAATCATGCAGATGCTGTTCGGTGTGCGTGGTGGTATCGCTGAGCTCGGTTTGATGGTTGCACTTTACGACTGGTCAAGGAAGTCGGAGCTCACAGCCGACCGCGCAGAATTGCTCGTAGCGCAAGACATCAACACATGTATAAAACTGCACATGAAGTTAGCAGGCGGCTCCTGGTCGATTTACGAACAGATGGATCCGCAAGAATTCTTGAAGCAAGCAGACTGCTACGAAGATCTCGACTACAGCACACTCAATAAGGTGTATAAGCTGTTCCAGGAACTCTGGCTCACGCACCCACTGCCGGTTTATCGCGCCAAAGAGATCAAAGCCTGGCATGACGGCAAAGCATATAAAGAGATTCTCGAAGGTCGTTATCCGACAAGAGACGAAGATATCGGGCTCAGAGACTGCCCGCACTGCGGCTGCAAAATCAGCCCCTCATTCTTCTTCTGTCCGGATTGCGGCAAGAGCGCTCGGGTATAAACAGCGAACATCCGCAATTAGAATTGAAGTTGTATGCCGCAGCCGGCTCGCAGTCTGGCGCATCCGGCTGGGCGGAGAAGCCGGCGGTCCCAGTGTCGAGGCCAGACTCGGTGTAGTAGCTCACGTCGAATAATGGTGCTTTGGCGTTCTCGGTTTCACGGTTTCGGCGGAGGTTTCCTTTGACAGGGGGAGCAAGGCTCATGAAAAAAAGGTTGACCCAAACGGTCAACCTTTTCGATGCTGTTTCTTCAATCGAAGCTTAATTTTCCGTCGGATCGACGTCCCTCGATTCTGGCTCTGCATCAGCCTCGACATCGACAGGTCCGTCGCTGCCGCCAAGTGTTTCGCCACAAGCGGGACAGAATTTCTTATCGCGGCTTGCAGGCGCATGGCAGCGCGGACAGTCATATCCAGGCGTAGGCTTGAATCCTGACTTCGCTTCAGCTCGTTGTGATGCAGGCGCGGCTTGATCGGCAGTCTTCAAACTGTCTAGCTCGGATTTCAGAATATTGATCTGATCTTCATAGCCGACCACTTCGTTGACGCTTTCCTGAATCTTCTCTTCGCTAACTTCTTTTTTGTTGTGATACTTGTCTACGATCAACCGACCAAGTTCAACAAGCTTGGTGGATCTCTTTCTCTCCAGGTCGCGAATCTGCGAGCTCAAATTGAAGCTCTGGAACATCTCCTGTCCACGTTCTTGGACCTTATTAACTTCCTTGGTGATCCCGTTGACCATGTCATCGATTATGCTCACGATTCCATTCTCCAATTACTCGTCATGTATCACTTTATACCTCAAGAATGAAGGAAGGTTCCTAGGATTTTTCCTGAAGTAAGGATTGCGATGAATCCGGCTTCTGTGCTGCTTTCGTGGCTGGGGCGAGGGTTTGACCATCGGGTCCCAATGTTGATACTTTAACTCGATTTCTTCCCTCTTGCTTGGCACGATAAAGAGCCTCATCTGCACGCAGAAAAAGCGCATCCGCGCTGTCGGCATGAAGAGGAAAGCTCGCCACGCCTATACTAGCAGACAATGGACCCGGTCCATCAATCTCTGTTTCTCGAATCACACGTCTCAGACGTTCTGCCAGTTGCTCCGCCATTTCAATTTCGGTATTAGGGAGCAAAACGCAGAACTCTTCCCCACCATATCGAGCAGTGATGTCCACCGCCCTCGATGACTGGGCGAGTACAGTCCCGATCGCACGAATCGCCTCATCACCAGTCATGTGACCGTAAGTGTCATTGATTTTCTTCAAGAAGTCCAGATCGATGACGGCGAGCGATAGTGGCTGCCCATAGCGCTTGGCACGCTCGAACTCTTTAGAAATCGACTCGTTGAAAGACCGGCGATTCGCAACACCGGTCAATCCATCAGTTACGGCCTGCCGCTCGATCTCCATATGGAGCTCGGCATTCTCAATCGCAACTGCGACCTGGTCGGCAAGACTACCAAGCAATGAAATGTCGTCGATACTCCACTCACGAGGCTGAGCGCAATCCTGGAGAAACACGACTCCCAAAACTCGGTCGCGAACCACAAGCGGCACGATGAGACCGGAGCGCATACCGATCAGTTCAAAATACTTAGTGTCGAAAGATGTTCCGTTGACCGTCGGATCGATTGATAGAGGCGCTTTTACATCCAGAGCCATCCTTGAGAATTCTAGCCCTGCATCAGTCGTGTAGCTATCCCTGACACTCTGCACGCCTTCGGCATGGTATTCATAAACTTCAAACTTTTCTTTGTCTGCACGATGCAGCGAAGTTCTGCTCAAACTCCAGGTGGTACAGATCTTCTCGACGATCGTGGACAGCACTTCCTGAATGCGAACGGAACTTCTAACAAAGTTGCTAATCCAGTATACGAGCCGCTCACGTTCGACCTGCTTGATACGAAGAGAGTCCCTTGCAGTCAGATCGTGAATGAGCTTTCTCGTCTGCTCTTCGAAGTGAACAGTCTTGTCCTCCATCTCTTCGTACTGGCTGCGAAGCCGTTCGTTCTCACGGCGCAATTCCGAAGTTTCCCAGGCATTGCGAATCACAGGCACGAGAGGAAGGTCAACAAGAATCAGGTCGAGTGACTCAACATCCGCATCAGCGGCCAAAATCACGGCATAAAGAAAGCCATCGGCTTCCAGCCGTCGAATCGAAATCGATTCAAATGCTCCACTGGACCTCGATGACAACAATTCATCCGAAAGCTCTTTGGTCTCGCGGTCTAGCTGGTCAAAGAGCTCAGGCAACTCCTCGCATACCAGTTGCAACTTTTTTTTCTTTTCACCAAAGCAACTGCTCTGAGCAAACGATTCCATATCGTCGTCCCAGATTAGAATCGCGAGCGCCGAAGCGTCGGCGCCAGTTATGATGAGCTCTGCAATCACAGCCAAGCACTCATCAAGCTCCTGAATTGAAAGGAGCTTGACTAAAGACGCGTGTTTGTCGTTATCACATGGCATACTCACAGATTCATGCCCGTTCGCAATTAGGCTCAATCGGGTCAATAATAGCGATTTTATGAGGCTAAACTATCTGACAATTTTCCCGTTTAATTAAGAAAATAAGCGAAAACCCCAGTGCAACCGCAGAAAATGCCGATAAAATGAGTTAGTGTCCAATCGAACTGCAGTTCTCCAAAGGTTTTATTCATGGTACTAAAACGCGCACCATTCGAACCTCCAAGAAGATCCTCAGGTGGAGGATCGCTGACGATGAAGGAGAAGGCGACCGCCTGCGCCACGTATCTCCCAGGGCTCATTGGCTTCGCCATCGGCTGTATCTACATCCTCGCGAAGGGTCCGGGCTGCAACGGACGGTTCTTCCGATTTCACTTCTACCAGGCTTGTTTATTATCGGTCCTTTCATTTTTGGTCGTGGCACTCTCCGAGGGTTCAACAGGAGTGCTAATTGGTACGTTGAGGCTTCTCGAAGGAGTTCTCGGTGCTGGCGTCGTCTCCTTTATCGGCTCCAACCTCAATCTCGTCACGATGATCTTGTTGATCCCGTTCGCGCTTGTTGTTCCATACTCCATGATCATGGCGCTGATTGGTCGAATCACTAATATTCCGTGGGTTTCCACCATCATCATGAATAACATGCAATAACATGGCTGGGTGGAAGTATCGGATTTGCTGGGTGTTGACTGCAATATGGACGGCAGTGAGTGTGAGCGATAGCGCCTCCGCACAGATTTTGCCACCCCATCCAGATGCGCCCGGAGGAGGCAATCCAATCCAGGGGCTCGGCAGAAATGATGACCCATATCCTGCGCGATACAAAGATTTCGTTCAACCTCCAGACAAAAGCGCCAATCCGGAGGGAGAGACCGATTCATCACACAGCACAGAATCAAGCGAAGCTGAAAAATCGGGTGAAAAACCGACTGAAGCGGCTCCAGGTGCCGGAGAGCTCGAGAGGGTGTTAGGAGCCGGAGAGCCTCAACCGGGCGAAACACCACCGGGACAGGCGCGAATTCCTTCGCCGAAAGAGTTGGAAAAGCTTCGGGAGGCGCTTGAAAAACACGCTTCCCACCGTAGTCAGCCACAGCTCGTCCCGCCGCCTCCACCAATAACCAGCCCACAGGCAACATCGACGACTCCAGAGCGGACAGCGCTTGCGATGATCAAAGTGGGGCACTTCCAACAAGCCGAGACCAAGCTGAGAGAGCTCGTACTCAACGAGCCCAACAACATGCACGCACGCTACCTGCTTGCGATTACGCTCGTTCATTCCAGGAAATTCCAGGAAGCCAGAAGCGAATATGCGCAGGTAGTTCAAAACTCCAAGAATCCCAATCTAGTTCAATTGGCACAGGCCGGCCTCGAAAAGCTGGGCAAGTAAGTCACAGACACCAGATTATGCTGCCGAGGTATTTACCCTTTGTGTGCAATTGGCGACAAAGGCTCACTTCCCAAACACAACGTAAAGATTAGTGTTAACGCCGGATTCTTATTGAGGTAAACCATTCGGCGATATCAAGAGAGATTTGCGCCGTGTATATGATTCATGGCAGGTTTGCGTTATCGATCATCTGCGTATAAAGAATGATAGAAGCTAATCTGGGTCGACGGCTTCTCTAAGCGGCATTGGCGAACCTTTCCTTACCAAAATGAGCGACGACCATAAAAAACTAAGTCTTGGTGACCGATTCAAGGGCAAATCTACCGGCGGACTGTCTATGCCCGGACATCAACCCCAGCCGGGTCCGGAACAACCGGAGTCTCCGCTGGTGAGTCAGCTTACCGGCCATTTGAAGGATAAACCGATCGGGCTCCTACTTCAGATTGCTGATCACTATGAGGCGACCGGACAGCTTCAGATCGGAGGAATTCAGTACACCGTAACGATTCAGTTCGGACTGGGCAAACCGATTCACGCATTCTCTCCGTTCAACACCGGCACAGAAGCCATTCTCGAGCTGTTCACCTGGCGAGACGGCAAGGTAACCTTCCAAGAGGGTGTTCAACCGGCGACGCCTAGCGTCGACGACAATGCACCGCAAATTTTGACACTCGGCGACGAATACGTCCGCAACATGGAGTTCTTACAGAAACTCGAGATTACTGAGCTATCTTTTCTCTTGCGGTCATCATTAAAGCTCAAAGAGAAGGAGCTGGAAAAGCGATTGCTAACTGGTGCTCCTCTCAACATCAGCATGCAGAAAGAGTTTTACGGCAACATTTACGGCACGTTGAATGTCAGAGACATTTGCAACAAGATGAATCTGAGCGAAAGCCGCTGGATGGCGACAGTCGTAAATCTTCTGAGACTTGGATTGATACTTACTCCAGACGGCAAGTCACTCGAGGAAAAAGGTATGGGCGGCAGCGGTGCAAAACCGGTGCCAGCGCCTCCTGCTACTGAACCTGCGCCGGCGACATCGGCTCCGTCGGCTCGCACACCAGCTCAGGAGATTCGGGGAATCATCTCGGCAGTGGTTAACGGACCGACAGGACAACCAGCCAGAGAGCCTGTTCCTGTGCACGCGCCAGTAGCAACAATGCCCTCAGCGGCTGCGCCTTCGGGGACCTGGTCGACGACTCCTTCACCCGACAGCAGCGGCAGTACACCGCTGATGCCACCAAGTAGTGTTTTCGGATATCCCGCTCAAGATGATAGCGTGAAAAAACTTGCGATACCGCCGACGCTACCAATCCAGGATCCGGTTTTTCCAAAGTTTGAAGAGTTGGCCATGCCTCGGCCGCTATCGTCGGAAGTCGCTCCGCCACCGGAGATGCCGGCCCAACCTCCTGATGCAGATCCATGGAGTTCTCCTTCGCCTGTCACGTCACTCCCGCCCACTCCATCGGCGACATGGAACTCGGCACCACCGAGTCTTGCAGCCAATGCGTGGGGAGGGGCAATCAGTGACATAGCACCTACATCTCAGGCTGCGGAGGCGTGGGGGTCGGCACCGGCTCCTGATTCGGTCCCTCCACTGCCAGCACCGGGCACAGCATGGGGTGCGGCACCGCCGCCGACCACGAGTACAGCGCCTCCACTCAGTCCGCCTAGCTCTTCATGGGGTTCGCCAGCACCAATTCCGGAGTCGGCACCGTCGCCTGGTTCGCCAGGCGCTTGGGTCTCGACGCCTTCGACATCAGATTCGGCACCGGCAGCGGATCCTACTGCAAGCGCGTGGGACACGCCGCCAATCTCGACGAAGTTGGCGACGACTGCACCTGCGGCCTCGCCTACCGGTGCCTGGGGCTCAGCACCTGCAACCCCAGATACGACACCCCCGACGGATCCTACTGCAAGCGCGTTGGATACGCCACCGGTGTCGACCAAGTTGACGACTACTGCACCGACCTCGCCTACCGGCGCCTGGGGCTCAGCACCAGCGACTCCAGATACGACACCGCCAGCGGATCCTACTGCAAGCGCGTGGGATACGCCACCAATCTCGATAAAGTTGGCGATGACTGCACCTGTTAGTAACACACCTACCAGCGCATGGGGTTCGCCTCCCTCCGCAACCAACAAAGCACCACCGCTCACCGATGCATGGGGATCAGCACCCGCGACGGCACTTCCACCACCAGCGACTCCAGCTTCAGACGACCGTGGGCCTCTCCCCGTGCAACCGTCAGCACCGCCGCCACCATCTCCGAGCACAACTTCGGTCAATTCAAGGCCCGCGGCCCCACCACCTCCGCCACCATCATCCAGGTCGGCTGACAATTGGCCGGCAGCCAAACCTCCCACGAGAGAATCAGTGGCACCACCTATGCCGATACCGACACCGAGACCAACAGTGGATTCGGGGACATCGGGCGCATTTGCGGTCAAAGATCTGGCGCCGCCTCTTCCGACCATGCAAAAACAAGAGGATCCATGGACGTATTCGCCACAACCGCCTAGCTCAATCAACGTAGTTAGCGAAAAGCAAGTAGGAGAATCACCTACAACTGCTCCGCCCCGGAAAGAAGAAAAGTCAACAGATCCAGGGGCCGCGTCAGCGGCCGACAATCAGCAGGATACCAAGTCATTCAACGTCGGAGTTCCACTTGATTTGGTCGAGTTCATCGGTACTGGCCGAGATCACTTCATCAATGCCATGACCCGTCCAGAGACAGGAATACTGACCCAAGATGCATTCGAGTTCTTGTTAGAACGTGAATTTTCGCGCGCATTTAGATTTGGGTCGACCTTTACGTTCATGCCATTCTGCATTACCGTTGAGGCTACCGGCTGGCCGGTTCTGCCGATGGAGATGATCTCGCTGTTCACGAGGACAATAAATCAGCTTAGACGTGATGTCGATCTCTTCGGACATTTCGGCGACCGTGGATTTGCCTTCTTACTCCCCAACGTGGAAGCAGCACAAGCAAGCTCGCTTGCAGAACGGATTGTAGAGACTCTTCCGGTGGATCTGCCGCAGTTTTCCGAATATTCACCGACGCTGCATTTTGGCATCGCGTCCGTGCCCAAGGATGCGACAGACCTAGCAAAAGTCGTCGCGGCAGCCCAAGAATCGATGTTCGAGGCAGCCTCCAGAAAGGTCACATTCTTGCGTTTTGCAGACCTTGATGATCGCTAGATTGAGCATCTAACTCACGCGCAACTGCCACCATAATCGGTATCGCAAAGTTTTCAAGGTGCTGAGCCTTGAAAACATATGCCATGGCATTGTGGAGCACTGTGGAGTCCGAAAATGATGTTCGATAAACCGATCGAGCGTCAATCCCTCTACCCATTGCATTTGAGGATGGGATAGCACTTACCCTCCATTCGAATCCCTTCCTCGACATAGTAGAACTGCACCTGGATCGCTTCGTTGTAGTCTTGCGCGCTCGGTCAATACATTTGGGGACCTTATTGGGAGCGTGAGAACCTAAAGAAACCTATTATCGACAGTGTTCGACGCTGCTAACCTTCTGTATAGGAGCAGGCACCACGTCAATGGAGACAATTTCAGGACGGCAGAAGAATCTGATTCGAGGAGCCCGTCCACGTTCCATTCCGACACCACGGGTGATGACTAGCGTCTGCCCTGCCTCTCGACGAATGCAAGAACCACCACACCACTCTCTTGGGGCCTGCGAGAACGTGACAATCGGCCCGAAGAATGGAATCTGTATCTGACCGCCATGGGTATGGCCTGCAACGAGGAGATCGCCTTCGGCAGCATCAACCATGAAATCTGGACGGTGTGCCACTACAATGTGGAAGTTTTCGCTGCCAGGAATTTTGTAGCCGGGCTTCCATGAGTCATGCAGAGTCAGGCCGGTAAGAGCAAGCGATTGCTCGTTATCGGCGACTGAAATCGTGTTGCTTTTTTCAAATGTCGTCACCGGCAGATCTTGAAAGATACTGACCCAATCCTTCTTCTCTGAATCACCTTCGGTCGCATATACTCCGAGCCGCGCGCGCAGATTGACTTTCTTCAAGCAGTCGTGCAACTTCGCCGCTTGTAGCGGATGATCTTTCGTGAATGCCTGAATGTAATCTCCGGGCAAGAGCACCATATCTGGTTGCTCTTTCAATACGCGGTTAAGCACCGATTCTTCAAACTCCCCGACTCGATCAGTTTGCAAATCAGAGAGAACCACAATGCGAAACGGTTTGGAAATCTTTTTAGAAGTCACCTGCTCATGCCGGACATCGAGCCAATGTGGTTCAATTGCAAAGGCATCAATTCCAATTCCTGCCAATAAGATACTGAAAGAAGAGAAAGCAATTGCCGTCTTCTTGTGGCGCGGCCAGATGCAGTACGCGCACGCGGCGAACAAACCGACGCCGCCTAGAAAACAAGCCATTGAGGAAAGATTGATCGCGTCGAAGAGATCGCGGGCGAGCCAGACTGCAACAACCAGACTGAGACCAGCGTAGACGGTCCAGACTGAAAGATAAGCCCACCACTTATTGTTCCAGCGGCTAAGAATTGAAAAGGAAGCGACAATGTACAGGGCTAAAAACGCGGCATATGACGCGACGGTTTTATCCATCGAATCAAGTACCCAGAAAATAGATGACAAAGTCCAGTCCACTGTTTCAACAACGAAACCACAGAGTTATTACTATTATGTTGTTCCTCGAAAACGCTT
>JAIERK010000149.1 GCA_019746975.1 Candidatus Obscuribacterales bacterium | reverse complement strand
ACTCTGGACCCGTCCTATCACGTTATACCGGACTACCGCTAAAGCTAATCTTATCTGTTTTAATTTTGATGCGCTCTTGATGCTCGATCCAACAGGCCTGTGACGATTTCAAGAGCAGCGGACGGGCTGGTGGCTCTGTGCATCAGCTCTGGTGACAGTCTTGCGAAGAATTCGAAGTCGTGTTCGTCAACTGCTACCATGACCACGGATTTATTTGCTTTCAAGGCGAGGCAGACTTCCGATGCGGTACCTGAGCCGAGTCCGCAGGAGACAACCACATCTGAGGTCAGTACGTTGATATTATTGCGAGCACTGCCCATGGCAGTTTTGACGACAATATCGACAAAGGGCGATACCGATCTATCATCGCTGTCAGGTAGTATTCCGACTACCAATCCTCCCGCTTCTGATGCACCTCTACTGGCGGCTTCCATGACACCCGCATTGCGACCGCCGGTGAGTAAGACCCAGTTTTTTTCCGCGATCAGGCGCCCGAGTTCGTATGCTTTTTTTGTTGTCGCATCATCCGTGCTACCCGGGCCCATGACGCCAATAACAGTACGTTTCATTGGAAATCCTCGAGAATCCTGAAAAACACAAACCGGTTGTCTGCGACTAATAAACGTCCGGCAATGGCAGTGTGAGCTGCCTTGGAGCCTTCAGTCGGCCGCCCTTGGCCGGCGCTACCGGTTTGAAGGTGGACTTGCGGACCTTTTGAAACAGCAGCTTGCCTTTGGTTGGACCGCAGCGTTTGCAGTACATTCCCGAGACATAAGCGGGTTTTCTATGTCGGCTGAACAGTGTCAGGCAGTTGGCGCAACGAGCTTGCCAGGCGCCGGCAGGAAGCAACGCTGTGTTGTCGCAGGCTTTAGGATTACAGCCCAACCTGACGCACATTTCTTTCCAAACTTCATCGTGTCCATGTTCTGCGCCTACAAGTGCATGGGCGATTTCGTGCAGAATGGTATCACGTACGTGACTTTCGTCGTTCTTAAAAACATATGCGCGCGAGAGCTCGATGCTCTGATCTCCAGACTTGCAGATGCCGAGCATGCGCTTGCTGTTATTGAACCTGAAAGTCCAGCTTCCCAGACCATAACTGTTCATCAGCTGGCGTGCAATCTGTTGAGCAAGTTCAGTCTGCATGGGGCGGCGGATACCTTACGAATACGTCTGAGAATTATAGAGCAATGACACAACCTGGCAAGGAGAGAGTTTTTCATGCTATCGACGGATATGGCATGAATATATAAGTCTAAGAAAACTTAAGTACCCATCATTCTTTCCGAGCGCTATCCTTTTGGTGGAGCGAATCTTCATGCGGGATAGCAAGGTGAGGCACAAGTGTCTGGAAGAGAGCTGGCGCGTAAGATCCTTCGTAACCTGACCTACGGAGGAGAGGGGCAACCCCCGGTACGCAGAGATTATGTCGAGCAGCTGACCAACAAGTCCAAGGCTTTCTTGCGCTCCTATGAGTCCGGTATTTTCAGTATCTTTGGTGAGGGTGATATCGTCCGTGATGCCACCCGCCGGATGGTCGAGCGCTCGTTCAATCTTCTGCAACCATATGTGGTGCATCTCAACGATGCTCTAGACGCCAGTCAGCTGTGTATGGCGACCACTGCTCCCGATGAGATTCTAGAGAGCGTGGAAGGCGAGTGGCCATTCAAGCCTACCCGCGAAGTCAGTTTTTATCGAGCTAGGTTCTCTACACACAATCTCAGCCTGATTATTCGAGGATCGGAAGATCGGGTCGAATTTTTTCTAATACCAGCGGAGCTTGTGATGCGACTGAGCCAGGTGGAAGATGAGTATGGCGCGCTGATGGTTTATCAAGCTCGCCTCGAGTCAGGGATGGTTGAGTGGGAAGTCGAAGGCAAGCCGCTTACCGACGACCGTTTCGAACGCTACTGTCTCTTGATGTTCGATTACTTCGTGAAAGAGACGCAATCTTTGCTTGTACGCGCATCCTGAGCCCCGATTTGAACATGCTCATTTATGAAGTCAACCTCGAAGTCGACGAAGACATCAACCACAAGATGGCAGCATTCTTGCAAGAGCACTTGCAGAAAATGCTTGATTTCAAAGGCTTTAAATCTGCGTATTGGTACTTCAGGCGCCCTGAAGATGAAGAGCGCGAGCCTACTCACACGTTGTGGACCATTCAATATGTAGTCGAATCGCAGAATGATCTAGACGACTATCTCAACAACCACGCTCAGACTATGCGAAGCGAGACCGACGCTTTGTTCCAGGGCCAATACAAAGCAACTCGTCGCATTCTCCATCTCCTCGGCGTCGCCGGATTGAAACTGCCGGGCGGCGACTAGGCATTGTTACACTCTTGTCCTCAAGTAACGAAAAAACTTTACTGCAGTGGTATGCAGAACCAGAATGTGCTGCCCTCGCCGAGCCTGGATTCGACACCAATTGTGCCACCATGTTGCTCGACGATAGTTTTTGATATTGGCAGACCAAGTCCTGTTCCGCCTCGATCTGTCTGATCCTTCGTTTCTACCTGTTGGAAAGGTTCGAAGATTTGTTCGAGCTTGTCCTTCGGAATACCGCGTCCCTGGTCGATGATTCTGAATTCGACGACCTGTTCGCTTCGAATTACTTCGACTCTGATTTTGGCCTGTTTGGGTGAAAACTTAATAGCGTTAGACAGAAAGTTGATAATTACCTGTATCACCCTGTCTTTATCTGCTGAAAAAGTCACGACTGGATCCAAAACTTCTATCCTGACGTCATACCTATCAGCCATGTCTTTGATGCTGCCTATGGCACTTTCAATCAACTCCGAGCTGGATGTTTGTTGAACATTGAGATCGAATGCGCCACCTTCCATGGTTTCGATACTCAAGAGGTCGTCTATCAGTCTGACTATTCTGTCTGTATCTCTAGCTGCCAGAGTCAGTCTAGTCTCTGCCTTCTCGGAAAGTTTGCCGTACACCCCATGTGACAGATTGTGCAAAGAGTACTGCACTTGCCTTAAAGGCTCGCTTAGCTCCTCTTTGACTAGTGATACCAGATGTTTTCGCTGCCGGTCGACCTCTGTGAGGTCATCCGCGGTGGCATGGAAAACGCTATCTAAATGAGAGAGTTCGTCGTCACCACCAATCGCTTTGTCCAGAGGTTGTCGTGACTGTAAGCGTTCCGTATTCTTTAACACCACTGCCAGACGCCGCGTAATGTTTTTCGCGAAATAAATTGCCAATATAATTGTGACCAGAACGTTCAAGATCACGCCCCAGATAATGGCCTCCCTGACGTTGTTCTTGAAATATCTCTCTCTTCCTTGTAACTCCGATTGGAGCTGTTGCTCTCTTGCAAGCAGTCTGTCGGTGGTGCTGAAGACTTGTGTCATCTGGGCATATGTTTTCTGTGTTTGTGCCGCGGTTGAGGTGAACGAACTCAAAGGCGCATTGTCCTCGACTTCCTCCTTGAAAACTCGACCAAGTCTCCTGTATGTTGCTTCAACGGACTGGGCAATCTGTTCGGCCAGTTCGACTCGAGGTTGTGAGTCGGCACATAGCGACTGGAGTTCTGCGGTTGCTTGCAGAGACAGTTCTTTGTCTTTATTGAATCGAACATCCAGAAGCGGGATCTTTTGTGCATTGTACATCATCGAAATTAACTGAGAGTCTATAACTCTGGCCACTATCGACGTTGCGGTCGCGACTATCTTTTTCGATTGAATTTTTTCTTCGATCTCGAACTGCGCCATAATCAAGAAGTATGCCAGTAGGCACATGAAGACCACTTCCAGCACCAGAGGCAGTATTATGACGACCAGGCCCTGTCTCATTAATTTCGATTTGACCTTAAACACTGTGAGACCTCTTGTGTGGAAGTCTGAGCGTCTGAGTTGTTGTCTGTCTGTCACTATTGACCGAGATAAAACCATTGTGGGCGGCGACAATAGATTTGGTCAGCGAAAGTAACAGTATTCGAGCCTTACCCTGTTCGTTGTCGTCGACATCTCGTGTGCGTTCGAAGAAATTGTGCGCCTGTTGAGCCGACAATATTGATCCTTTGTCGGTAATCTTCAATTCAAGACGTTCTTGATCTATCTTCAATGTGACTTCCACTACGCTACCTTCCGGTGCACGCAAAATCGCGGTATCAAATATGATGCCGACTGCCAGAGTGAGTTTTTCGTCGTCTCCTACAAGATAGAAATCTTCTTGTCCGTGGTCTCTGACTGGTCCGTCGTTAGATGCATCTAGCTTGAGTTGGATATTCTTGATCTTGAATTTTTCTCGCTTCTCTTCAATAACTTTGTGCACCAGCCGCGATAAGCTCAAGGTGTTCTGTTTCATCACCTGGCTGCCAGCTTCCATTCTCTCCAGTAAGAGCAGGTTGTTGATCAATTCGATGAGCATCTCGATGTTTTCTTGGGCTTTGTTTATCTCCGATAGGGACTTGTCTGAGAACGCGCCCAGCGCCCCTGCTTCTGCAAGTGTTAATGTACCTTGCACAGAGGTGAGAGGTGTGCGCAGTTCATGACTAACCATTGCTACCAACTGTTCTTTGAACTTTTCGAAATTGAGAATTTCGCTTGCCGTTTTATGCAGTGCGTAGTCTAAATCCGCAATTTCGTCCGTGCCTCGAAGAGGCGGCTCTAGTGGCAACCTCGCTCCGAGCTTTAGTGTGTTTTTCAATACATTGTCTAGGCGCTGTGACACGTATATGGCAAATGAGTATGCCAGGAAGATTGTGATTGTCACATGAACGGTCAGACCGAAAAGCATCAACAGCTGAATACGCCATATTGCTTGTCGTCGCAGCCTGGGTTGGGCGCTTTGAAGCTTCTGCTCTCTCTCCAGGATCACGCGGGTTGAGCCTTCCGGACGCATTACCAACAGCTGCTGGACCTCGGCAAAACCCGGAATAGCAAAAAATGCGCTCAGCCTTGCTTGCGGCATGCTTACCAGCGCCCGGTCTTGTTGTTCCATCCAACTAATGGCGGAACGGTTCAATCGAAGAGCCGCATCTCTTTCAGTCGGATCCTTTTCACAAAGTCGAATCAATTTCGTGGCATTCTTTCGAAGTTTCGCTCGGGAATTCTCATTCCGCTTCCTGAGACCCTCGTTGCGTGTCACGTTGTACAAAACCGAGGATGTTGTAGAGTCGGCGATCTCCTTGATCAGTGTTTCCACGCAGACTATCTTGTCCTGCGATTCGATCTCTTTGCTGATGATTGAGTTGGACTCATCGAGCAGATGTAGGAGGACGAAGACGAAGAACAGCTCGAACAGGAGCGGTATCGCGATTATGATGAGACCTTTGTGGAGAATACTCAGTCTCTTGTATTTGTTGTTCTCTCGATACGTCATTGCAAAGGGCCTGGACCGCCTACATATCTGATTCCCCGATTTGTCGTATCTGATCGTTGGAGATTATCGGAAGCATTAGCCAGTCGGTCAGAGACCCGGCGGTCTCGAACAGGAGCTGTGGTGTCTAGTCAGGCAAGCTGCGTCTAGAAACATACCGTGACAAATCCTGTATGAAATATTCAGATTTCGAGAAAAACCGATGCCGACGCAAAATCCCAATATCATAGGAGTGACTGCGTTTTGCGGTTTTTCTGGCCCGGTACAATGCTTATCACGCATAGTTGATTGTCAACAACTGTAAACGCCCGTAGGTACATAATCACAGGCTATGCCTTACCATTTTGTATCCGCAAGCAACCAATTGAGGAGTCACTAAATAGGGTGGCTTTTTATTCAGGGAGACAAATCATGCCACGCACATTAGCGACCGAAACCGAAACACTGATCGAAGAAGCCATTGTTGATGAAAAAGTAAGAGGCATCGTTCAAATCACGAAAGTTGGCGACATGTGGGATTGCGCAGTAGCAATCTACAATTCGAATGACGGGCTCTCCAAAGCCAAACTCGATGCACAGCAAGTCGTTGCACTCTTTCAAGCCTGCAAAGTTCCGCAGCCCATCGTGACCGCTGATTCGCACATCGTTGAATTCTTCGATGGACCTTCTGGCGACGCTTGGGTTGAGCTTGGATTCAAAGCGTAAGTCTAAATCAGACTGATTCGATTATTGGGACCGCGATTACGGTGAGTTGTCGCGGTCTTTGTCATTTCGAAGTCGTGATTGACCTGATTGCCCCTGTTATTTTCTGAGGTCCCTCCACAGTATCGCTCTGTATTAAGGTATTTGAATCCGGATATGAGTGTTGTCAAATCAGCCGTGAGTCAACGTATTGTATAATCTGGCGGCGGTCAGCATTCGTCATCCTCGTTCGTAGAGCGAGACGGCTGCCGTCTGTTATATTTTTTTCAGCACTCTGGTCTGGTGTGACACAAGGAGGCATCCAATGCAGAAGAACGTACAGCTTAAAGCGTTGTCCACGTCGATAATTGCTTGCTCTGTATCCATATGTAGCAGTCTTGCGATTGGCTCGCTGCTACCGGCGTTCGCCAACGGTCAACCAAGCCTTCGCGATTTTAGAAATCAGAACTATAGCCTCTCTCGTTCTGAAGCTCGCCGGCAGTACCGAATTCAGTACAGGCAACAGGGTGGCCGAAGCAGTTATGGCTCGAGTCTGCCCCTGGTTGATGGCGCCGGAGTACCGGCTGTCCCCGCGTCGTTGCCGACAGCGTTGTCCGGTGGACATCTCAATCACATCAATAACCGGTTACAGACAAAAACGCTGCAGTTATCTGGCAGTGCCTTAGTAAGGCTGAACAGCGGCGTCAATCTGGATTTGACTTCTGCAGAGAAAAACATTTTTCTGGGCGGAAACCTTTTTCAAGGCGTCCAATCAGTCGAAATAGCGGTCGGCGATGAGACAAAGAGTTTTTCCACAGGGTCGCAAGTTACTGCTGCTGAATACGTTGCAGTCAAACAGGCACTGTCCGGTGGCGGTCAAAAGCTTTTACTCAGTGGCGCGGGCACAGCCAATGGCGGCTCGCTCGATTTGACGGCTATCACCGGCAATAACGATCCTCTACGTGCTTCCAATTTGACTGTAGCGTCAGGAGTAACTACCATTGGTGACTTCGGAAAGAGATCAGATTTTTCACTCACTGGAGATTTGAACAACCTTGGCTCAGTTATAGCTCTTTCTTCCGATAACAAGGTAAAGGGTGGTGTGATTCGAGCTAACAATATCACCAATGGTGAAGGCGCTTTGATATCATCTATGGTGTCAGATCGTAACGGCTTTGGTGGTAACTCCGCAAAGGTGGATCTCGAACTTAATGCCAGCGGTGATCTGACGAATCTAGGGAAAATCTCTTCCAGCGGCAATCTTGTACTTTCTGCCTGCTCGCAAATCGATAACAGAGGCGTCATCTCGGCTAACGACTCTGTGACACTGTGCTCAGCCGCCGTCACCAATGGGGACAGAATCGAGTCCCTAGCAGGTGACGTCAACTTTGATGCGCCTGTTACGTCAGCACTAAATTTGAACAACAATGGTGGCACTGTCGCGGCTCATAAAGCAATTAATGTTAGAACCGCAGATTACGCCGGCACTTTCGGCAACAATATTTATGGTGGCGACCTCGTGAGCCAGCAGCTTAATCTGCATTCGGGTCACGGTACCAACGACGTCAACGTTTATAAACTCACAGGCACCATGAGCCAAACCGGGGCTGCCGCGCACATCGCGGCGTCCACCGGTGCGTTGAATATAGGCGAGACCTGCCTGACCGGCGATCCAACTTTCTACAATACTGGTGGCGATATCAACATTACGGGCAACATCATTGCCAACGAGGACCTCACTATCATCGCCTCTGGCAATATCACCCAAACGTCGACTGCAAACGTGACAGCCAGAAACAACGATCAAGGATTCAATATCACGCTGATCGCTGGAGCTAATATAACTAGTACTTCAGGTGGTGCCAATAGTCCAACCGTTCCGGGTGGCTCTGCCGGGCAAGCTACAATTGATGGAACAGCATCAGCTACCGGCGGCCGGGTTGCATTCACCGGTGCGACGATCACTACGGTGCCCAACACCTCGATCGGTACGCAACCTGGTGGCGACATAAATATCTACGCGTTCCGAGGAAGCGCTGCCAATTCTGGACAGGTCGACATGGGTCAGGCGTCGTTGATCACTTACGGCTCGACTGAGGGGACCAACGGTGACATAACCATCATCGCTGGAGCGCAGAACACCAATGCCATCACGATTAATTTTACCCGAGCGGAGCTGGGTCAAGGCACTTCTGGTGGTAGTCTCACTTTGATAACTGCTCAACCGACGGCAATCGGCGGACCGATCACATACGCTGCCAATGGCAGCCGAAGTGGAGGATCACTGGGCGCCAGTGCGACGTTGAGCACAGGAGCTAACATCGTTACCTTAAGCGCGCAAAACCATGGCGGTGATATCACCGTACATGCAGGCGGAACCATAACGCAAAACCATGCTAGCATTCGGACGAGCAGCTTCAATGCTCATATAGATCTGAAGGCTAGTTCGATTGGGAACGGCTCGGGAGATCCGTTCGAACTGGGTGGGTTCGAGGAGCCCTTCACGAAGAAGGCGCTGAAAACATTAGATCCTGGAAACGGCACGCTCACGGCGGTTGCCACTACTGGCAGTGTCGACATACTTCGCACGGCTTCTACCAGGATAACATTGAGTGGATCAGCAGTTGGAAACTTTAATGTGACAACGCCGAGTAGCTTGATTATTGATGACGTATCGTCTTCAAACGGGCAGGTCAAAATCAAGAACACCGGTGGTGGTCTAAACATCAACCCAAGTGCAGTGATAACGGCGAAGACTCTAGTCGATATCGAAAATGCAACCAATAAGAAGATGTTGCCCTCGTTCGTGATCGGCCAAAACGCTGTTATCTCTACGAGCAACCCAATTGGCGCAGAACCGATCAACCTATCTCTCACAAATGGCGTCGCCATTACAAAACAGATAGATTACAACAACGACAACCTGACCCAGGTGGGTGATGTCCGCTTCTTCGGTAAGAAACCGAAGGTTCTCGCTTCGACTAATTTCCTCACCGCCGATAGTGGTAGTCCGATCACAATCACAAGAGGCAGTGGCGACTTTATCTTCGGTGGTGGTGTGCAGATTGATGCAGGACCTTAAGTAACTGCTTGCGCCTAAGATAACGTTGCTCTTGCCAAGTTGTTGAATGCTCGCAGCTTGTGAATGGCTCGATGCGAGAAACGCCTTTCTTTGTCAAAGTTTTATTCGACATCGAATAAAAGCATTGGAAGAAAGTAGTGCGCTTGGCAAGTTGGTGAATGATCGTTGATTGTGAAATCAATTAATCGGAGAGAGGCTTCCTTTTGTCAAAGTTTTATTCGACATCGAATTAAGTACGGGAAGAAAGTAGTGCGTTTACCAAGTTGGCAATCGCGCTTCGCATGCGAAATGAGTCGGCCGCGGGTCGGTCTGTCAAATTTTTATTCGATATCGATATAGCCCTGGCAAAGAAAGGAGCGTGTTCGCCAAGTTGCGAACTTACTTCGCTCGGCTTCATGCGGAAGAGGCTTCCTTCTGTCAAATGGTAAGTCGTATAGGTTACATCTTGACAGTCACGAAAATTCAGAAGAACTGCATGCGACCATAATACCGCCGAGTATTCATGCGAGATCTTTGACATATCAAATTTTTCTTGAAGTCGGCGAAATCGAAATTTTAGTGACGAAAACGATTCTTGCACGCACGTTCGGAGCTGGTGATCGTTTCGGGCACCTCACAGCCCGTCAAGATGTAAGTCGTTTAGGTCCCAGGTGGTTCCTGTGCATGCAATGCGAAAGGCCGGCGAGGTGCCGGCGCTTTGCTGTATTGATTGGCGTTATGCCGGTGAGGCATAGCAGATGCTATTTACGCTCGCCTTCCTTAGCCTTGAGTTGTGGGAACCATGTAGCCAGTTGGTCGGCACTGTATCCGGTGCCCTCTAGCTTTTTCATAATTCCTGGATCTTTGGCTAGCTCAGGGTTGAGCTCGAGACCACGCTTGATGTCGGCTACACCTGTATCAGGGCTGGTCTTGTTTTCGTTGGCGCTGGTTAGTCTTCTCGTTCCACGAGAGAGGTGGAGTAGACTTTCAGCTTGTCCAAGTCGTTCGATTTGGATTGAGTCTCTGCCAATCTGATCTAGCATCGCTTGTTGTTCTTCTGTCGGTTTATTCGTGCCGATGTCTTTCTGAACACCCTCTCTGATCTCTTTCAGCTTGGCGATTCCGAGCTTGATGTCTTCTTTATCGACCTTGGATGCGCTCTCGATAGACTTGTCATACGCCTTATCGATTTGCTCATCCGTAGCCTTTTCGCCCAGGTCCGCGAATGGCTGCAAGTTGTTGAGATGTTGGTCTCTCAGACGATCAAAAACCTTTTCGGGGTCCTTGGCTGGTTTCGCTTCAGGCTTAACTTCGGGCTTAACCTCTGGCTTAACCTCTGGCTTTACTTCTGCCTGGAAGGGCAGTTCTGGGAACCACTCTTTCAGTTTCGCGCCATCGTATCCGGTACTGGTCAGCTTCGTCAGAAGTCCCTTGTTGTTGGCAAGATCAGGCCGTTGCTTGAGTCCAGCCCTTATGTCTTCTTTTCCGGGTTCTGGATTCTTCGGATCGGATTGAAGTTTTAGTGCTCCTCTTGTGATTGTCAGATATGCTTCGCTCTGGTCGATGCGGTCAACCATGCCCATATCGGCTTGAATCTTACGAATTTTTTCTTGCGTTGCAGCGTCTGGCGTGTCTCCCTCCTTGACAGTCGGCATTCTTTTCGCGAGCGCTGCCTTTGCAGTCTTGATATCATCTGGTTTTAACTCTTTCGCTCGTGTGACCGCTTCGTCGAAAGCGGCTAACGAGTCTTTCGGTGAAGGATTCTCACCGAGTTTTGTCAACGGCTCGAGAACCCGTTTTTGATGGACGGAGAGACGTTGGAATGCTTCTTTTTCCTTCTGGTCTAGTTCCTCAACTTTACCTTCGGGCTTCACCTCAGGTTTGACTTCGGGCTTCACCTCGGGTTTGACTTCGGGCTTCACCTCGGGTTTGACTTCGGGCTTCACCTCAGGTTTCACCTCGGGCTTCACCTCAGGTTTGACTTCAGGCTTCACCTCGGGTTTGACTTCGGGCTTCACCTCAGGTTTTGCATCTGGCGGCACCTGGAACGGTACTTCAGGGAACCACTCCTTCAATTGCTTTGGAGGGATACCAGTGCCGGTCAGCTTGTCGATGACACCTTTGTCTGTTGCCAGGTCCTTGTTGAGTTTCAAACCTGCTTTGACATCATCGATGCCAGGCTGTGGTTTTGTCGCGTCGGCTTGTAAACGGACCGCGCCGCGGGAGAGGGTTAGATAAGCCTCGGTGCCCTCAATACGCTTGAGCATGGCCAATTCTTTTTGCACACCATCTATCTTGGCCTGGGTTGCTTCATCCGGCTTTTCGCCTTCTTTCACTTGAGGCATCTTCTTCTGGATGATATCTCGGAGAGCTGCGACGTCGTCCGGCTTCAGTTCCTTCGATCTACTGATCGCGTCCGTGAAGGCCGCATCGATCGTTTTCGGATCCGCATCCGCTTTTAGAGATGTAAGCGGTTCGAGAACCTTCCGATGATGAGCTCCAATCTTTTGAACGAGAGCTTTTTCTTTCGCCTCTGGATCATCCTTGGCTTCTGGCTTAACCTCTGGTTTCACTTCCGGTTTTACTTCCGGTTTAACCTCTGGTTTTACTTCAGGCTTAACCTCTGGTTTGGCTTCAACCGGAGCCTTCGGTGTAGTTAGATTCTTATCAAGGAATTTATTGAGCGAATCGGCGTTTTGTTGTTGGGCCTTGTTTGGCACATGACTGTCTACGATGCGGCCTTTGATTTTGCCGTCAGTATCTCTATAAGGTTCTACGACGGCGACGGTCGGCCAGGTCTCGGCACCAAGGGCGGTGACCAGGTCTCCTTGCTTGTCACCATCAACATCTACGAAGACGGATTTGTCTTTCAAGCTCTTCTGTACCTGTTCATTCGGCCAAGCGTTCTTGGCCATCACCTTGCAGCCTTCGCACTCTTCGCCTCCGACCTTCACGACCATGCGGCGGCCTGACTTGTATGCATCCTCGAGCGCCTTGTTATAGTCGGCACCGTCGTATTTGAGCTTATCGGGCTGTTTTGCGACGTCCGTTTTCGCATCCGAAGGCTTCGGCGCTACTTCCGGTTTTTTGGAAGTGTTGTCTTTGACGAATTGATCGACCGTACCATTGGACTTTGCCTTCTGATAGTCGTCAAATTTAATTTCCGGGAAGGTCTTCTTCAGGTCTTCCGAATTGTATGGCGTCTTTAGCACCTGTTCGATGAACTGTGGTTTGTTCATGTAATCAGGATTCTTCTGTGCGCCTTCTTTGATTTTTGCGGCTCCCTGATCGAGTTGGGAGTGCTGCATCAGGCTGAGACCGTGGTTCATTCGGGTCCAGGCTGGTGCTCCTTCCATCAAGTTCAATACGGCTGACTTGGCTTTGAGCGCATCTACTTTATTCTTATCTGCGCCGGGACCTTTTGCACTTTCCGCTTCTAGTTCTTTAGTTGCCTTCTCTTGAAGTAGTTTGATATCTTTTGGATCGAGCTTGTCGGCTGCCTCTTCGGCTCTCTTGTACAGTGCTTCCCGATCCTTGACCGATGCGTTTTTAAGTCCACCGAACGAATCAATAATCGTTCGAGCTAATGGACCAACTCTATCTTCCGCTTCCTTTTCCGGTGTCGTTGTTTTTTCAGCCTTTTCTTGCGGCTTGTCGCCTTTCGGCTCACCGCCTTTGGTGCCGGGGGGCAAATCGGCTACTTTAAACTTTCCTTTGTCGGCTTCCAGCCCAGTCTTGGCGCTGCCAATCTGTTGTTGGAGAATCGTTGAGATCTCTGCCCGCGCACCCCAGGTGTTGCAGGTATGTCTATCGATGACGGGCTCTCCGTCTTTTCCCGGTTTTGGTTGAAACACAGCTGTATATGCCATACTCGAAGTCCCTATATTCGCTTTGGCGTACTGCCCAAGCTCAGAGTTAGGATCGAGTTTCGAACGATCGGCAAACACGTATACTGCGTTATTGCCGCCGGCCTTGGCACCAGGGATGGTGCTATCGACCAGTTGTTTCACATCCTGTCCATTCTGCGTTCCAAACACCACGACCAGCGGTTTTCCTTCGCGGACAGCTTTGGCCTTTGCTTCGTTGAACTTATCTGCACTGGGGAAGTCGAAATTCTTCTTCAGTGAGTCGCTAAACGCTGTCTCGCTCGGCCAGCCACCACCGCCGGATACACCGCGGCTTCCATCGACAATTTTGGCACCGTCTCTGATCGGATTGGGCTGACCCGGTCTGATCAAAGTAGATTCTTTCAAAATCGATAGGGGATCTGGATTTAAAACTCTGGGATTCACAACCTGTGAATCTGGAATTATCCTGTCTTGCCCAGGTTGGGGATTGATGGGTCTATATGGGTTAACCGGTTGGTAAGGATTAACTGGCCTATATGGACTTACATCCCATGGCTGGGGGGACGGACATGGACGCGGACCTCAACCCATATCTCAATATTCCTCGTGCTTACTAAAGAGAAAAGGCTCAACGCCTTTGTGTAGCGATAATAGAAGCGATCCGTGAACAATTTGTACCCGAGGGTGTATCGGGTTCGTATTTACCGCAATTAAACCTGACTTAACGCCTCCCGACGGCTAAGTTTTCGATATTGCCAGTATTGCTTGTATCACTGTACTGGGGCGTCATCATAAAGGCGAGTTGCACTTGAAGAGGGGTGATCAATCACGATTTAACCTGTGCAGAATCTGCAGAACCTTCTAGTTATGTGTTCTAGGATCAGGACTAAAATCAATCAGGTTTTGCAGGTCTGGAACAGCTCTTCGATTTGTTCCCTAAAAGGAAGGGAAGCGGCGGCGCCCATCTTCGTTGTAGCGAGGCCGCCTGCGGCGTTGGCGTAGCGCAAGGCGTCTTCGAGCTTGTCGCCCGCGGATAGGCGCGCGGAGAGGGCCCCGACGAAGGCGTCGCCGGCTGCGGTCGTGTCTTTCACCTCGACTTTGAATGCCGGGACGAAAACCTCGTTGCCGCTCGAATCCAGACCAGCTACTCCGTTTCCTCCAAGGGTTATTAATACCTGGCAAGCGCCAGCTTGTTGGAGTATCGCTGCCGCCTTCAGCGCAGACTCTTTGCTCGAGACTTCGATACCGGTCATCAGGGTCGCTTCAGATTCGTTGGGTACTAGAATGTCCACCAGTTTAAAAAGCGCCGTAGGCAGTTTTCCTTCGGCTGGAGCAGGAGCTGGGTTTAGAAGAACGGTTTTCATAGCGGCCTTCGCTGCCATAGCAGCGTAAGTGACGGTATCGAGAGGGACCTCAAGCTGCAAAACGACGATTTTGCTGTTCTCTATGATCGAACGCGCGTGATCGATATTCTCAGTGCTCAGTCGTTCGTTGGAACGCGTTGCAATGACTATGCTGTTGTCTCCATTTGGGTCAATATATATGTTTGCAAGACCGGTACCGACTTCCGGATCTCGACTTACTAGAGAAGCGTCCACACCTGCTGATTCTAGTGTTTTGACTATCACATCGGCGTGTTGATCGTTGCCGACCCTGCCAATCATCGCGGTTTTTGCTCCGGCTTTCGCTGCAGCCAGAGCCTGGTTGTTACCTTTGCCTCCGACGAACGTTTCGTACGATGTGGCTTTGATCGTCTCGCCCCGTGCCGGTCGGTAAGGTACGCAAAAGACCATGTCGAGACTCAGGCTGCCGATTACTACAACGTCGGACATGCGAACACCTCTCTGCGAATCACTGCGAGCAGCAACAAAGGATATCACAATGGAATCGTCCTATTGCCCGGCGCTTTTCCAACTTGGGGGTAGCAGCTTGTAATTGAAACCGGATCGGCGTAAGCATTCAATAGGAATTCTGCTCTGCGACGGTAGCAGTTTTTTGAAGCCCTCTATGGGGATTGGCTTCACCCCTTCCGGAAGGAGTGCAATGACATTGGTCTGATACTGCTCGAGCCTTTCGATTGGTGGCTTTCGGATAAGGTCGGGTATGGCGACCCCACCGGTCGACATTGCTTGCCAACGAAGTCTTCCGTCATTGCGAGGGATAGTCGTGGTGGCGGTATTCAGCAGCTCGTTGACCTTTCTCTCGCGATAGTAGGATTCCGATTCGCTGACTCTTGCCCAGTAATTAAGGTCGCGTGCCGGTTTATTGTACGTTTCTGAGGTTACTATGCGGAACTGGTTCTCTTCTCGATTTGCTCGCGGTTTGCTTTGAGCAGTTTCTTTTGCTTTCGCACTTTGAACGATCCAATTGCGAAGTAAGACCGCCAGCTCGACCGCATCTATATCCTTGCCGTTGGCAACGTCGGGCCGATATCTGAAAAGATCCGCGCAGAACTGCCCCCAGGTCTCGTCCGACACAGACTTAGCGAAGCAAGGCGTTTCTTTATCTTCATTCAATATTCTGTCGCCTGTCCAAGTCGGCTTTTTCGCTTCTCTGGCATCGACAAGTGATTCATCAAGGACGGTCATTTTCTTTTCTGACGTGGCAGAGTTCGCCACGATTTTCAACGGTGTTCTAGGCGGTATTTTTTCGCTCTGTAGGGTTTGCTCCACAAATTCTTTTTTCTTGTTTTGTGAAAACGATTTCTGATCGTCGACGATTAGAAACCTCAGCGGTGATGCGGGCGGTTGCTTCTTCGCCTCCATTAGACCCAGGTCTTGAAACACCTTTTTCTCACCAGGGACAAATGCATCCGAGCGCAGCTGCATAGGCCGAGGATTCGGTCCATTAATTGTCGTCGTCAATGTGTCAACGTATGGCACCAGTTTTTCTGCATTGGGCGCCGTAATCGCAGTTTCCAGCTCGCTCTCGGTCCAACCGTTGAGCTCCATCAATACCACCTTACGAGTACTCAATTTCTCGCCCAGCAGGTTGGACCTTTCATCTTTGTTCGCATTGGCGAGGTATCTCGTTACCTTGTCACGGCTGGAGGCGACAGGAGGATTTTCCATTAGTTGCGGACAAGCTCTCCAGGCTTCTTGCCAGCTCTTGAGCGCCGCTGTGTTTGTTGTGTCCGTGCCTACGAAGACCATGTCTCTCAAAAGAGCCTTTGATTCTTCTCTCAGAGCCCAGGAATTGCCATGCATCGCCATTTTTGCGAGGCAATCCGTCGCTGCCTGAACATCTTCAGGTATGCTGCTGTATGTGAGCATATACGAGGCTGCAACTTTGACTCGGTCGCTTGCGCTTTCGCTCGCTAGTCGGCGAAGCACCTCTCGTCTTGGATCGCCAGCATCTTTAATAGGACTGAACTTTAGTGAGGCAAAAATTGCGGCGCAAACTTCATGATAGTTGTAAGTCCCTTCTCCGTCTTTCGAGCGCTTTTCGATCTCTTGAGCATCCGTATCCAGTTTGCCGGTCAGTTTATTAGAGCAGACTTCATTGAGCCATCCTATGCCATGATAGATCATCTCTTCTTTCTGCCGCTGCGTAGCATCTTCCGGAAAAGTAAACTCTTTGAGTCTGGCAAATGGTATCGGATATGGTGCGATTCCGACCCCGCCGCCTTTCTGGTAGTGCTTTTCCCATAGCCTGGAAATACGATACAGATCGTAGGGGTTGCAGCTGTTGAGTTCGCATCCCAGTACGACGGCGCTAGTACCGCGCAGCTCCTGGTCTTTTGAAGTGGCTGCTAAGTATGTAATGCGATCGAGTGCCGGCCATCGATATTCCTTGGGACCGCTCAGCTTTGCTGTTTGGGCTGTGAGCGCCAGTCTGGAATCAGTCGAGTTTTCCGCCATGCGCAAAGCCATGGCACTTCCTGTGGTATTAAGGCAGCTCAAAACTCGATGCTTGTGGTTGGCGTCAAGGCTCGGCATTCGGTAGCTCTTGAGTTCGATCTTGCCGATTACGAAGCTCAACTCGTAGGAACCTTCCGTGTTCCATTTGCAACTGGCGGAGCCGTCTTTGTAGCTGGTATTGAATTCGATCAGCTTGCCACCCTTGATTTTGAGTGTTTGGCTCTCGCCTAACTTGTACTCGTTGTCCGGGAGTGACTTCCCTGCTGATTCGATTATGGCGAACGCATCCACATAGTCTGTCGCGTTTTCATCTGCTCTGTAGGTCGTCTCAAGCATTACTTTGATGGCTGAGAGTCGATCTTCTTGCGTGAAAGTAGTGTTCGATTGTTCAGCCACTGTCTTTGCTGCCAGCAGTCGTACCTGCTTGTTTTCGCTCTTCAATGCGGCGGTGAACATTTGACGCCTCGCATCTGTGTCCGATGTTATCGGTCCGAAAAATCGCATCGTGTCCTGCATATCTTGAAGCAACTTTTCTGTTGGTGCCTTTCTTATGAATGTTGATTTCAGCTCGTTTTCGAGGAATACCTTTCTTGCATCGCGGTAGACGTCTGATTTCGAATCAATGCCTCTGTTGCGCGGATCAAGGATGGCACGTGCGGCTGCAAACGCAACTGCGTCCGGTACTGCCTTGGTTGTCGGAGCTGGCGCAATGAGTTGGTACAGAGCTGTGATTCTCTTATCTTGGACGCTCGAGATGGGAGCTGCGTCCGGTCCGAAACCATCGATCGTTTTCTTGATGACGCTAATCTTCTCGGCATCGGACGTTGCCTTCGCGAGCTCATTCTCGAAGACTTTTGTTGCTTTGTCGGAGTCGAAGTTCTGATTGAAGAACGAGTATTTGTCTCCGCCTTCGAGTCTGACTGTTCGAACACCGTTGGTCTGGTCGATGACAACAACTCCGTCATTCGTAAGATTTACTGCACCCGGTAGAAAGTTGGTTTCGATCACGCCTTTCGTTTCACTCGATTCATAGCCCGAGACTTTGCCTTTAGCGTCGTAGGTGAAAATCATCCAGGACGAATCCGGGTAATCGATCCGTTTTTGGTTCAATCCCGTGGTGATTGTAGTTTTTGATCCACCGTTGAACGTCAAAACCGTTTTCCCAGTGTAGTCTATTTTGCTGGAGATGGGCTTGTTATCGCGCTGAACAGAAGAAACTGCATCAAAGGCAATGGCTCCGAAATTAGCGTCGCTTGAGATTGCTTTAATCATCAATTCATTTTGGACGAGAGATTGAAACTTCGTATTGTTCTGTCGATACTCTCCTGCTGCAAGCCTGAGAATGGCTTCTAAGGACTCTCGCCTTTCTGCTTCCGAGCTGTTTGGTTCATTTAGAACGCGGAAGGATTCCTTCACGCGTTGTGCGTCGAGATCATTGTTCAGGCTTTTCTCAAGAGCGCCTTTATCCCAGGTCTGGACAATTTTCAAGATGCGGACTGCGTCGTTGCGAATTGCTGTGCGAGTCTCGTGAACCCGCTTTGCAGTCTGAGCATCCAATCCATCTACAGGTTTGTTGACATCAATCTTCGATATGTCTTTCAACTTGTCGATCGCCTTTGCTACAAAAGGCTGATTCCGAAAGGCTGCTCGGGTTGGTTCATTCAGTGCCCGTTCTGGATCTATCGCTCTGACAAGGTGCCATGCTGCGACCAGGGCTACGTCAAGATCACTGTCATCAAGCAACTCCTGGAGCAGGAAAATGCGGCCGTCATTTTGATCTGTAATAGGATTTGCCATGAAGACGTCATTGATTAGGTTCTTCGTCGAAAGACTGTCGATTGCGTTGGCTGGATCTACGGATGCGCCGGCAAGGAGCTTTTGTTTCTCAACCTTGCCCATGCCAGGACTTTTCTTTATCTCATACAAGACCTTGTTTTTCTTTTCGTCTTGCTGGGTAAAGTTCTTGCGCTGAGAGACCGCTGTCCTCAGCCTATCTTCCGCGTCCTTTCGATCGAACGGCGTACGCGGCGCTGTGGATTGCAAGTCCTGGAGAAACGTTAGAGCTGCACCTTTTAGTGCTGGATGCACTGTTATTGGTTTGCCTTCATAATCGTATTTGCTTGTCGAAAGAGACTGTAAGATTGGCATGGCGAGAGGATAATCACACTTGACCATTATGTCGATAAGCGATTTCTGCAGACTTACTCCATCCGGCACTGGCGCGTTCTCGTCAAATTTCTCGCCAACTTCGACCTGAAAACGCTTCAACTCCAGTCCAAGTGCCTCATGCGCCATTCTGCCGATCATTACTCTCAGTGCAGGATCGGCATTGGCGAGATGTGAAAGGATCTTGATTACTTCTTTTCGCGCATCTACTTTTTCGGTTGTATTGTTGTTCCGAAATGCCTCCATCAGATATGACAGGAAAAGCATTTTGCCGGGCATGTTCTCCTCGACTACCATTTTGCGAATTTCTTCGGCAGCAGCTTTTTGCTTGACGTTGCCTGATGTAGCCATCCACACTAGTTCTTCTTTTGCTTCATCTCCCTCTTTGCCTGTCTTGCGTGCAGTCTCAGTCAATTTCTTCCACTGCGTATTTTCTTCATCGCGCACGGCGTTGTATTTTTTTGTATTGGCGTTGATATTCTTGTAGTGTTGATCGGCCACCGAACCGCTGCCGGCGAACATTGGGATAATTCCGCCCATGCACATGCCGGCGAGCGATAAGCCTCCTGCCAAATTGGAGTTCCAGTCCTCATCCTTCATCTTGCTTCTGGCCTGTGAAAGCTTGTCCTTGCGCGTATCCGAGTAGAGCATGTCGTATTTGCTCTTCAATCGATCGCCGAATTTGTCGATCCGATCTTTATTGGATTCGAGAAGCTGATCCCAGTAAAGTACCTCGGTGGCATAAAGGCGGCGTGCGCAATCAGGTCTGTCAGGCCTCAATGATTGAAGTTCGACACTAGCGTATCTTGTAGCCAGTTCTGGATCTCTTTCAGTGTTTGTACATTCGACGACTCGCATAGATAACTCTTTTGGGCTGCAGATCAGTCGCGCCACATCATAAGCTGCTCTCCTCACTTCGACGCTTGAATCACCTCGTCGCCGATCTGCGGGAGTTGCAGATGTAGATGGTAGCTGCATCGTATCAAGGAGGATCTCTGATACTCGTTGCTTTCTTTTGGCCGAAACGAGATCGCTGTTGTTGATCAGGCTTGCTAATTTGCCCAATGCAACGATCGCTTTCACCCTGACTTGCGGATGCTGGGAGGCGTGGGTTGCGACGCTACTGCGATCCAATACGTTCACCAGTGGCTCGATGAATTTTTCTTTCTCTGATTCGGACATCGGCATTTTGTCCAGGAGTTCCGGCAGATAGTCGAGCATGTGAGCCTTTCCGTCGGCACTATTAGAGTTGTCGAAAAGCGCACGGTTGCTGTCACTGTTGAGTATCAACAATACTTCTTTGAGGACAGTATCTTTGTTCTCTGCAAGAAATGCTTTGTTGCCGGAGGACTGCAATCGCTTGATTGCTTCGACGGCAATGACACCATTTTCCATTTTTACGTGAGACAGTAACTTTCGTTCGAGTTCGTTTGGCTGAAGGGATTCCTTGCCACCACTCAGCATCATCAAGGCATCTACGCACTGTAGCGTACGCAATTGTTGTTCTTGTGTTTCACTGCCAGTTGCGCGAAGTTCCGAAATCAATCTATCTGTGATGATAGCTGAAAGTGAGGTCGGAACCAGTGTGAGCAAGCCCTTATCAACGTTGCTGTTCTCTTCTCGTTGTCGGTCTAGCACCTTGCGTTCGGCGGCTTGGAATCGAGCTTCTGCTGCGTTCACCTTTTCTTCGAGCGCAGCTCGGTCCTCATCGGAGGCGTCGGCGATTTCCTGGTGAACCAAGCCTAGCTCGTATGTAGATTCGCATAACTCCATACTCTCAGCTTCTCGAAGCTTGTCTGATTGTTCTCGTCGTTGTTTGAATTCAATCAATAGCTTTGGATCATCGACGACGGCAATAAGCTGAAGTACCGCCTCGAGTTCGTCGCGCTTTGCGCTCAGGCGCTGTTGCGCCAACTCCTGCTTCGTCGTATCAGTTTCATCTGGTGTGGCTTTGAGCTCTTTGAATTCTCTGTCTAGTTTTTGTACCATCCAAGTAAAACCGATTAACGAAATTCTTGCACTGACTTCCTCCGGAGTCTTGCCTTTAAGCGCGTCTAAGAGACCAACGACGAATGCTTGTTCTTCCTTGTTCGTGAGAGTTTTCGCTGCGTCTACAAGCGTCTGTTCCAGTTCCTTGGGCGTGCAGCCATAGTTCAAGAATAGTTCTGATGGAACTTTCGAACCGGACTTTTCTTCTTTTGCTGTTGCAGCAAAATCGGTGATTGTGAGAATTGCTTCCATCCTGGTATCGCTGCTGGCGGCAGGATTTTTGATTAAGTCTCGACAGAGAATGATATATTCGGCTTTGTCGAATTCATTGAAGGCCATGAGCACCCGTGCCATTGCCAACTTTTGATCGGCATCGCATGTGGTGAATTCTTTCTTCACGGTATCGAGTAGCTCCGCCGAGTAGACGTTCAGGTTGCCGCCGTCACGTCTCTTTCTTGCTACATCCAGTGATACTTCTTTATCCAAGACTGGGGTCTGCGTTCGTTTACCAATGACATTATCGAACGTCCCATCCTCTTTCTGGTTGAGCGCAAGTAGCCCGATCGCGATAAGCGCCATTTCTTTTTTGTCGGAGCATGTGTCGAACTTTCTAATTAGTTCGTCGGTCTTTTCCTTTTTTGCTTCCGGTCCCAACTTTTGTGCTTTCTCGACACCTTCGGCAATCTCTTTGAAGGATCCCTGTTGAAACTCGACATCCTTTCCTGAAATGGCATCGGCCGCGGTGCGCACCAGGCTGCGAGTATTCGCCTTGCTCATTTGCAGCTCGCCCAGGAGCTGTTCTGCTACAGCGAGTCCAGGCTCGTGCTTATTCTTGCTGTCGAATCGAGCCATGAGCCCTTTGGCTAACTGATATCCGATGAAGAAGGTCCCAACCATAAGGGACCGATCGTTGTTGCGCAGTGTCCGAGCTACGGCGAATTTGACCTTCTCTCCGAATGTTTCTCTTTTTGTGACGGATGCTGCCTTTGCTGCGTCGAGCGGTTTTCCCGTCGACGTGGCCGCGTCTTTCACTCCCTTAGCAGCCGCCACTTCTTTGGGTCTTGCCGCTGTTTTTAGAGAACTAACTAGTTTTTCAATTCTGGCATCGGCTCTTGCTTGGAATGTCAACGGCGGTTTGCGCCCGAATTTGCCGACGGCGCCTGCGGTGGTTTTTCCCAGTGACAAGACGCCGTCTGCGAAAAATGCCGTGTCCCGGGCCATCAGTGCCCATCTGCCGACGTCATCGGTGCGAGCAAAGGAGTTGTTGAGAAGCCCGCCCGAGATGCCTATCGTCAGGCTCTTTCCGGCATGGAATGCATGATTTCTCACCGCCTTTTTCGCGGCGTCCTTGATCGCTTCGCGGACCACGGTGGTGCCGACGTTTTTCAACGCAGCCTTTCCAGCAGCCCGACCAGCTACGACGGCTCCCTTTATCGCGATTCCAGCAGAGCCGATTCCGGAGACGCACATTCCCACATCCAGACCGATCTCAAGACCTTTGCATAGTACGTGCCAGGCGGCTTTCCGTCTTGTCCAGCCTTCGATCTCTTTCGCACGCATAAGCTGGACTTTACCATCGTTTTCGATGCAGACAAGATCGTTTTCATCATAGTCACGATAGTTTTTAAAGATCTTTTCTCTGTATTTTGCAGCGACCTCAGGTGGAAATTCAGACTCCAATATCTTCGTTATGGCATCGAGGTCTTTCTTGTTTTCGCTTACCTTTTCCGATTGGGCCGATTTCTCGCCTATCTCTTTTTGTTTGGCTTCCAGTTTGCTGTACAGACTGTCGAGTTTGGGTTTTGGAAGATTGGCGTCCTTTAGTGCCGCATCGAACTCTGCTCTGTCAACGAGCGAGTAACATTCACGCGTTCCGACTCGTGTCGTTATCAAATCCCAGCAACTAAGAAGACCGCCGTATTCATAATCGACGTGATTGTATATTCGGATTTTTTTCTTGCCGCTTTCATCGGTAATCTTTTCTGTTGTGATTCTCAGTTTTTGCAGATTGAACTCTTCGAGCCGTCCGTCTTTTTCGATCTTACCTTTCGAGGGGATATCCTCCCAAATCAGGATCCTTCCGCTGTCGATCGCTGCGGCAGCTAGCTCTGCACAAACTTGATTGGCACGCGCTTCATTTGCTTCGAGCCATTTTATTACTGCCTTGATTTTTTCTTCGTTTTCAAAACTTCTGGTGAGCGTATCGGGCAGTTCAATTTCGACAAATGAAATGTTGTCGTTGTCGTCAAATGAGATCTTACCTGGAAAGCCCGTGGTAAGCGCTTCTTTATCTATGGAGCCAAGGGTCGAATTTGATTTTGCTTGCTTCTCTCCGAGCTTTAATCCTTGGGCAACCGATGTCACTCTGTTCGCTATTTCAACAAGCGGTTGTGCTCGCCCAGCCCACCCTTCCAGATCTTCACCTGTTTTGAATGCCCACTTCGGTCTTTTGAATTCGAATACTTTTTCCTGCAACCTGCCGGCTTGGAATGTGTTGATGTTGTCGTATATTCGCCTTGCCGCGACGATATTCCAATCTCCGAATCTCTTGAGGTTTTCTAAATCTGCCTCTGTTGGAATGTCCTTTTGTGGATCGCCGTCGACGATTTTTTGCGGAATCTTGTCCTTCTTGAGCAGTGCGATTAACTCGTTGGCAATCTCTTGGTTCGTAGCGGCAGGACGCCCGTCAGCTCTCATCGGTGCTTGAATTGGAAAGTCCGTTGGAATTTCCAGTTTGGAATCGACCAGGCGAATGAAGTTGAAAGGCACCTCTTTTTCGAGGTCTTCAACTAGTGTGACGTAAAGTGTCCTTGTAATGTCACCGAATGTTTTTGACTCGAGCTCTTTGTCGAGCAAATTGAGAACCAGCTCAGCTGGCACTTCACCATCTCTAATTTTGTCCTCGAGGATCTTTGTCTGCTCCTTGTCCAGCTTCCCAGAGTCTGCATAAGTCTTGAGCTCCTTTCTGAGAATGTTTTTGAATTCCTCGGCGCCGAGTTCTTGCAGTCTTTCCTCGTACTTTTCTTTGGTAAGTGTCTTGAGCTCAGCCTGCACCTCGGGTGGCAACTCTCCCTTCCTCGCCTTTTCCTGGATTCTCGCAACCAGGAGCGTTTGCATTCTTTGGCCGAAGTCGTCCATATTGATTGCTGTGTCGGCGCTCAGTAGAAGCTCTTGCAACGCCCTGAGGTTGCTTTGTGTCTTATCTTCAGAACTCTCAACTTTCTCGAGCTTGGCTTCGGGTGGGAGTTCTGTCGAGACTTTCGTGTTGTCCGCGGGCAGAGGACCTTTGTCTCCGTCTGCGTTCACAAGTGCTATCTTCGATTGCCAGTAGCTCGTGTTGCCAGAGCTGACGCGTCGGAAAATTGCTTCCCAATCATCAGGCTGGGGCTTATCTGTAAAGTTTCGGGCAGGCGAAAGATTTTGGTCGAATGTCATTAGAGTATCCTCCGCCGTTTTTTAATGAAACTCACGCGACTCCCCAGCAAGGAGTACTTTAAGCAGCTCCTGTGACAAATTTGTCCAACCGCAATCTTGTCCGTGAACCTGGTCACCGAACGAAGCTATTGTTGGAATTAATCTTGCCTATTTGGCTTTGACCGGGACGTTGAGATTTGGTTTTTCGGCGCGTTCCTCTTTGAGTGCCTTATCGACGACGAAGGTGATGACGAAGAGTGCGGTCGTGGCAACGCCGGCGCCTGCGACGAATCTGCCGCCCGCCCCTGCCATCCTGCCATTGAATCGGCTGCGATACTCTGGATCTGTCTGATATTTTTCTTTCGCCTTTACGATTTGATCGCGTTCTATCTTGAGACGTTCGAACTCTTTTTCGTCGCCTGATTTTTTCGCAGCTTCCATTTTGCGTTCGTATTCGCCGGTTACTTTGTCAAAGCCTTGTTCTACGCTTCGACGCGAACGACCAAGGTCCATCTCCGTCATTCTGCGATCGGTGCCAATGATTATTTTGACGTGGCCGTTCTCGTTAACAATCATCACTCGTTCACATGCCGAGTCGGCGGACTTCTTTGCGTCAAAGGGCTCTGGTGTCGGATTGAAACGGTCTTTGTTGTTCAAACTATTGCCGTTTAACTTAAACTGTAAAAACTCAGAGCTTAGATCTACATTTGCTTTCTCTTGCTGGAGGAATACTTCTACGTCCTGCCGGTTCAAATTCGTCCTTTCCAGATTGACTCCTGCTGCCTTTGCACGTTGCGCGCGAGTCCTCAATTGTTCTACCTGGCTGACTTGATGGTAGAGAGTTGCTACCAGTTCGCGAGCTTTTGCAGAACCTTCTGTGGTGCCCTCACCAGCTGTCTTGATAGCTTCTTCGGGTAAGTGGAATTCTACTTTCATTTCGGCGAGGGGAACGGCTGTGACCTCTCCCATTTCGGATACGAGGTAGGCATTTTTCGCGTCACAATAGAGCGGTTCTACGACCTTACCGCCTTGTTTGAACACGACCCGGCCGGCACTGCTACCAAGTGAGTCGCTTGATACTATTGTCGCACTTTTGATCAATTCGCTATTCTTGAGAGATTCGACTTGTGATGAGAATTCGCGGACGACTTTGTCTAGCTGACCGACCTTGTCTGTGTCAGTATCGCCGACTTTGCTCAGAAAAATACTTTGAGCGTTGCTCTCGAATCTGGCGAGAAAGTTGGTACTGCTGGAGGTGCCCTTGGAGGCTTCGGCTAGTTGCCTGTATCTGGCGCAAAGCTCGAATGATTTGTCCATCACTGTAGACTGGTTGTCCTTGGAATAGTCGATGGCGTTCCGTCCGCTGCCTGGAAGTCTCAGCCGTCTTGCTACTCTGTCTGCTGCCTCCTGCGGCTGTTCTTCTGATGGGTTTGACTTTCTCTCCGCAGCTCTCTGTTCTTTGGCCGCTTGTTCGAGATCTTTCAGCTGTTTCTCCAGCATAACGAGTTCTTCTTCCGGGGTCATGGTCTTTCTTTGCTTGCGTTCGACCTGTTCTCCGTTGAAAAAATCACAGCGATCGTTGATGGCGTGAGTCTCCTGTTCATGGAATCGGGCGCGATATGATCCAAAACTTTCCAACGCAATTGATAGACCTGCATCTGTTAGCTCAGTGACGAGTTCGATTCTCAGCCGTTCTCTGGCTGCCTTGGCGTTGGCAAAGTCACCGTCTTGCATGTATCGCGTCATGTCTGCCAATTCCTTTTTGACAGAATCCGGCAGAGACTTTGTTCTCAACAGATCAAGCAGCTCTTGGTGAGAACCGCCTTTGAACAGGTCCGATGGGCTGCCACCTGCTTTTAGCGTCTTGAGAGCTTCGGTGATTTTTTCCGCCCGTTCCTTATTTTTGGCAGATGTTTCCGAACTCTCCTGCAGGCTTTTGAAGGCTTTTGCGAGTTCAATTGCTCGGTCGTGGTCGCCCTGGTTCAACCTCTCACCATTCCGGATCACCAGGACTGCATTCAAAAAGCTCTCTGTCAAATTGTAGCCCGTGCGCTCCAGATGAAGCTTTTGGAGCTGCGCCTTTTCGGTATCAGTTATCGCTTTTCCGATTTTTAGCTCGTCCATCAGGTCTCTCAGGACCGTTGTGGACTGCTCATGGTGACCGAGTTCGTGCAGACCGGTTCCGACCATTCTTGCCCGATTGCCTGGCTCGAATAGGAACCGCTGGAGTCTATAGATGTTGCTTCCTGGTCGATAACTGCCGCCTGCGTCGGCACCATCCTGAAAAGTGATCGTGATCTTGGGAAGACCATTCTCTTTGCAGAATTGGTTCAACTGCGTTTCTAAAAACTCCATGCGAGCGATTTCAACGTCAATCTCAACCTGGTCGATACGCTTCGCCAATTCAATGTTTTTTACGAAGCCCTCGTATTCTTTGAGCTCTTGCGGATGATCCTTGAGAAGTTCTCTCACTTTCTCCGGCTTATCCCAGGCGATTTCGACTTGTTCCGCCAGGGGCTCCGGAAGTTTTTTCGCTAAGACGGCTTGATCGTCCATTTTCTGTGCTTCGGTCTCTACCCGAAGCTGCTTCAGCTTGGTCGACATCCGTGGAAGTTGATCCGCATTGGCAGCGGCTTTACAGAAGTCGCGAATTTTTTCTTTGAGAAAGAAAGGATGAACTGCCTGCTTCCCGGGCGTTTGCTCCTGGCTTACCCAGAGTGTCGATGCAATCTCTCGCGCTTTCTTGGCAAGAGGTTGATCTTCATCGAGTGTTGTGAGTCCAGAAATGACTGCCTCCCATCCGTTGGGTTTGTTTTCCACCAGGTATTCGAATAACTTTGCCTTTGTTTCCTTTGGAATATCGTCGTAGAAAAATCTTGGTGGAACTCCTGGTATCTTCTGGACCCTGAGAGCTGTGTTCGCAAACTTTCCTTTCGCAGTGGGATTGTTCTCCAGATCCTTCCAGAGTTCCTCTGCCTTGTCTCCGTAGAGGAAAAGCATTTCGTGATTTCCAACCTTGCCCTCCTTGAAGAGCTTCTGCATCTCACCATTTTTCCAGCGATCTGCCATCAAATCCCATGCTTCGTCAAATTCAATTGCTTGAAGATGCATCAGGGCTGAGGCTGCCGCCCGCGAATCTCCTTTTGCGAGCTTTCTAATCGTATCCGCGTATCCATCCGGCTTCAAATCGGCAAGGCGCTTGACGCAATTAACGGCCAGGTCGTTGTTGTCAGCTTTGGTGGCGAGAGCGAAGAGCTCTTCGCTCGTGGAAGGCAATTCTGCCGATTTGAGATCCTGGACACCTTTGTCTTTTGTCGTGTCTGCTGGAGTGGATCTCCGCGCAGTTTCAGAGGCTGGTGCCTTATCCGATCCTTTGCTGACGCCAGGAACTTCAGGTAGTTTTGATACCGCCGGTTTTGGTTTTACTTCTGCAGCTGGAGTCGTGGCGCGTGGCTGTTGTGCTTCAGCCGTCGGCACCTTATCTGATGGCACCGCTTCGCCGGTCCGTTTTTGCGGATTATCTACAATCTGAAACTCCTTGGTTTCGAAAAGACGCCCGTTTCGATGCGCATAGACTTTGTTGTCGGTGCCTACAAAGAAATCTTTGCCGTCTACTATAATTCTCCTGTGTCCATCGTATTTTTGTTTCTTCAGATCGAAGTCTTGTCCGACCGGTTTGCCTGGGTCCTTGCTCTTTCTCCAGTCGTCCTTGGACCGTGAATCCTGTAAAACCAGCTTTTGACCGTCACTTGTTGCGCCGGTGACCTTCAAGCCTGTTTCTCCCGGTCGTAAACTCTCTACTGGTGGCGGGTCCTTAAGCGGTTTTACTCCATTCTCTTGCAGCAGGGCTCGACGATCTCTCAACCGTAGCACCATGCTGCCACCAACGAGGAGACCGATTGTGACTCCCAGCATCGCAACTGCCGTCATCTCTTCGGCAGCGAATACTTCGACTGTTTCGTCGTTCTTCTGTTGACTGTTCGCGAAGCTCTTGGGCTCGCAATACGTCTCGCCTATAGGTTTGTCGTCGCCTTCCGCTTTCTTGTTGTATGAGTCAAATGCATTGCCTAAGTATGACTGGAAAACCTTATCCAATGCCAGCTCAGGGTAGAACATCATCTGCGACTTGAGTTCTTTCAACCCGCTATCGTCGCCGAATGCAATTTTTGTAAGCGACGTATTTGCCTGAATGTTACGCAGCAGTAAACTCTTTTCCTGAGCCGCTTTCGCCAGTTCTTGCTCTTCTTTAATTTGAATCAGACGTTGATCCAACAGTTGATCAACGCCTTTGTTCTGCGCTTGTGCATTTGCGATTTCTGCATTCTTTGCTAAGCCTCTTTCGAAGGCAGACTTGCGCATTTTATCGCTTTGTTTTGTTTCGTTTTCCGCTGCAGCCTTTGCCTTGTTGTAGTCTTCGATGCAAGCTTTCAACCCTTGCTCCGGCAGTCTTTTGTTCGCAGCGTTGAAGAGTTCGAGAGCAGACGGTTGATTAGATTCAGTTTTTGCTGCATCGCTGCGAACGTCAACTTTCGGAGCCCAGGGAGCTAGCCCGCGCGACTTTCTGACCTCTGCCATCATGCAGTATTTGCTCAAGATTAGCTCGTGAAACTTCTCGTCGCGTTGCAAGGCTGGATTTTGCATCACCACGGTCTTCAAGCACTCTTCGCCTTGCTTGATATTTTCGTCAACACCAGTGCTTATCAGAATGAGCGCACGAGAGAGCTGAAGTGCTTGCTCTGACTGCTTGAGTCTAGTTAGTTCGTTTACTTCATTCTTCAGTTTGTCGCTGACAACAGATTTATCCTTCTCTTTGCTCTTGGATAAATCTTCAAAGAGCTGATCCAACTCCTTCGCGAACAAGGCCACTTCGAGTGGTGACTTGTCGGCAATTCCATTCAGCTTCAAATCAAAGAGCTTTATCTCATTCGACAGAGCGTTCTGGAACTTTAACCAATTCGACTCTTCTCTTAATTCTTTACTTGCTTGTGCCGGAGAATCTTTAGGCTGTTTGTTCGGTGTTTCGGGTTTTGCTGTTTCGTCCTTAAATGGAAATTCTTTGCTGGACTCTTTGTTCGTTTTATCTTTGGTGCTTTCCGGTGGGTCCATGAAAAACGATACTTGGCATGATTCTAGGAATTCTTTTGCATTTCTGTTGTCGGGGACCACACAAGGCTTTGCAGGCTCAAACAGATCTGCGAAAAGGATTTGAGGTTCCGGGTTTTTAGTGCGCCCCACATCCCAAAAATGTTGCTCGCCCATACCTAAACCCCCCTGAAACTTCTCCTCCCCGTTTTCTGACTTTACAGGAGAAGATGTGACAAATTTGTCCACGTCATGAACGACTGCACAAATTCGCTTTCGGTGGAGGCGCAGTTTTAATATTTCGTTGATATGGCAATCGTCCGATGGGCTTACATTTGCCGATCTGAGGTTGTTCGGAACTAGTTGTGATAGATTTTTCTAGCCGTGATCTCAAAGCCTTGTTCGACGCTTCGGCGCGATCGGCCTAGATCCATCTCTGTCATTCTGCGATCGGTGCCAACGAGTATTTGTACTCTCGCCAGCTCTTGTTCTTCTTTAATTTGAATCTGAAGTTGGTCCAACAGTTGATCGATGTCTTTGTTCTGCGTTCACGCATTTGCGATTTCTACGGACTTTGCTGAGCCTCTTTCAAAGGCGGTCTCGCGCAGTTGATTGCAGTGATTTGTTTCGTTCTCTTCCGCTGGTTCCTCGAAAAAAGAAATTTGGCATGATTTCAGGAACTCCTTTGCATTTTCATTCACAGGGATGTAAATAGGTTTTGCAGATTCAATCATGTCTGGGAAAACGACTGCAGGCTCCCAGTTCTGATCGCTAGTGCGCCCAGCGTCCAAAACAAATTGATCTGCCATGACCAAACTCCTATTGTGAAAATTCTCCGTTCTGTTTTCCGACTGTATTGGAGAAGATGTGACAATTTTGTCCATTGCGTGAACGACCGGCTTGGCGCTTTCCGTGGAACTGCGGCTTGACGATCTTTTTTGATAAATGGCAATCGTTCAACCATCTCAGGATGAAGTAGAGGGATAATTGCGGAGGTCAGAATTTTTGTCCGCTGGAGGACTCAATGGCGAGGATTGTCATGTTGCATGCGCTTGGAGGCGCAGACGCATTGAAACTGGAAGAGGTCGGCGAACTCGAGCCCGAAGCAGGTGAAGTTGTCATCACCGTAAAAGCTATCGGCTTGAACAGAGCCGAGGTGCTCTTTCGCGAAGGTCGCTATCTGGAGACCCCGCTCTTACCCGCGCGCATCGGTTACGAAGCGGCTGGATACATCTCGAAGCTGGGAGCCGGTGTCAAAGATTTTTCTGTCGGTGATTTCGTCAGTACTATCCCCTCTTTTCCGCAGAGCAAGTACGGTGTTTACGGAGAGGAAGCGGTGGTGCCTGCTCGCTCTGTCGTGAAGATGCCGGAGAGCATGTCGTGTGAGGAAGCGGCCTCTGTTTGGATGCAGTATCTCACCGCGTACGGCGCGTTGATTGAGCTAGGACATCTACAACCCAAGCAGTATGTCGTGGTGACCGCGGCTAGCAGCAGCGTCGGAGTTGCATCGATTCAGATGATCAAGGATTGTGGCGCGCACTCTATAGTTACGACACGAACACAAGTAAAAAAACAGGCTCTTCTTGATGCCGGTGCTGATTATGTTGTCGTCACGGATGAGGAGAACGTTGCCACGCGCATTTTAGAGATCACCAAAGACGGTGCCGATCTTGTATTTGATTCTGTGGCGGGCTCTTTGTTGACTGACCTTGCCCGTGCCACTAAATTCGAGGGACAGATTTTCATTTATGGTGCACTATCTCTTGACAGAACACAATTTCCGCTTAGAATCGCGCTTAAGAAAGGGCTTAGTCTAAGAGGCTATACGATGTTCCAAATCACTGATGTGCAGGAGCGCATGGATCGAGGAAAGAAATACGTTTTAGACAGATTGCAAAATGGGATATTTAAACCAGTAATTGATAGAAGTTTTTCACTAGATCAACTTGCCGATGCACATCGCCATATGGAGTCTAATCAACAGTTGGGCAAGATTGTCGTTACTGTCTGATGTCCGGTTCTTGGTCAGAATCAATTCGTCTGTGCGCTTGCGCAAATAGGATTGGCTTCTCTCGCGCGCGCGCGCGCTCTCTCTCTCTCTCTCTCTCTCTGGCAATGTTAGAACCTGACATTCGCTAACTTGACGAAGAACGAGGATATTGACGGAATTGCTTGATTTGCGCAAGAAGTGATTCTCAAGTGACGGACGTTTGGCTACTTGGCAGAGGGCGAGGTTTTCTCTCCAGGTTGATTTCGATGTCGATTCAGCGTTTGACGAACTTGCTTGCACGAATCAATCTAGTCCTTTCGGCGTGCGTTTAACAACTTGGCGAAGTCCGCGGATTTCTCTAGAGGACTGAATCGATGTCGATTTAGCGTTTGACAAAGTGGCTAGCCTGAGCGAATTAATCTTTCTCGATGGACGTATTTTTGCCAACTTGGCGAAACCCGAGTTTTTCTCTACAGAGTAATTTCGATTTCGAAGTAGCGTTTGACAAAGAGGCTAGCTTGAGCAAATGAATCTTTCTCAAGCAACCCGCGTTCGCCAACTTATCTAAGACCGAACTTTTCTTCACAAGGTTCGATATCGATGTACCTCTGACGGCAGCTCTGTGTCGGCGTTCTAGTTTGAGTGGATTGGAAAATTGGTGGTTGCGGAACATCTTACTATCAGCAATTTCACAACAATTCCAGTGTCAAATCCTAGCTGTGAAAATACTTCTGACAACGACGCTTGCGTGTTGGCCCAGTGAGTGAAACACAGTTTCCATTATCGAGTCCACTTCTCGTCACATTGAATCTGTAATCTCGGGATCAAGCCCCTTTGCGAAAACTGGTGTTTACTATGATTAACAAAAAGAGAATCGTTCAGCTTTCTGTAGCCGGATCTCTACTATTCAGTGCTTTAGTGGCGCCGACTCTAGCTGGTTTGGCCCGCTATTCCGACAATGATCAGGCTGAGGCCTTTTACAAGAAAGGGTGTCATTTGATGACAGCCGGGCGCTATAAGGAAGCTGTCCCTGAGTACCGAGAGGCAATTAGGCTCGATGAGAGATTCGTAGCTGCCAATATCAACCTGGCGTTGTCGCTTAATAAGCTCGGTCAGTATAAGGAGGCGGTCGCCCGTGCAACGGCCGCGCTGAAGTATAATCCCTGGTCCGATTATGCTTTCGTTCATCGCGCCCGTGCGTACGAAGGTCTGGGTCAGAATGATAAGGCTATCAAAGACTGGACTCAGGCAATTGCCAATGATAGAGATAATCCTGGTTACTATTACGATCGATCGAGATGTTGGACTAAACTCAACAACAAAGCCGAGGCCGAGAAGGACCAACGAAAGGTCCTATCAATGCCAGCTTCCAGCGCCTATGCTAAGGAATTGCAGGGACGGCTCTACTTGGATAGAAAAGACTTCAAGACAGCAATCTCCTTGTTTACGGCAGCGTATGAGGAGGATCCTCGGGCAATCGTCGTCTTGCACGATCGAGGGTTGTGCAACGCCAGTCTGGGAAACTATAAAGCCGCGATGGATGACTACAATACCTGTCTGAAGTCTGATCCGAAATACTCTCACTGCTACTATCTACGTGGAGTCGCGCAAATGGCTTCAGGAAATATGAAGCAAGGTGCTGCCGATCTACGTACCTTCTTGACCCAGTCGAACTGGAATCCTCCTCATGCAATCTATGCAGTTGCGTACTGTGCACTTGCTGATCGACGTAACAACAATGAAAGTGGTGCATCGGCACTGCTGAAGGAGTGCCGCAAACGCGACCCGATGAACCAATGGCCCAGCGGTGTGATTCGGTATCTGAGTGGTGAGACTAGTGCTGACGAAGTCCTCAAAGAGGCTAACACCAACGATCTTCTAACGGAAGCAAAGGCCTACATCGGATTTGATCTAATCACCAAAGGTAAGAAGAGTGAAGGTCTCCAGCATTTGAAATGGGTTAAGGACAACGGCAACAAGAGCTTCTCCGAGTACCAGGTATCGGTAGCGGAGTTACGGCGAATGGTCGCTAATGCACCGAAAAAGTCAGGATAGTGATACCAAATATGGTTATCTTCGGATCGGTCTGTCACTGCCCTGGTTCATCTGGTCCAGAATTGGCTGAATGTAATCCAGATCTGCTCTCAATTTTGGATCTGGCTTGGGCAGTGTAGATTCGACCGTGCCACTCAAAAGATTCATGCGATTCAACATTGGAGCATCGTCATTTCGTTGAGGCAGTGTTTTACCCCACGTATTTTTCTTGAGGTAGTTCTCGGTAAGTCTGGCCGCTTCCATCGTCTCTGTAGCAGCTTTCTGCGGTGAGTACACGGAAGTCTTGCCGGTGGTCAGTTTTTGCGCTGGATCAGGACTGTCATCCGGTTGCCCTTCGACACCTGAGTAGAGGAACCCGAGATCCTGGCGAGTCTTGATGGGAAGCTTCAAAGCCCCATCTTTTCCGTTGATTACTTGTCGAGTTGCCTCTGCCTGCATGAGCTCTTCTTTAAGACCAGCAGCATTTGCTCTAGCCTCCTGAGCACTTTTCGCAGGAGGAAACTTCGGCGCAGGCATATCGATTTGCGCTTGCATCTGAGTCAGGGGCAATTTGTCCGCCGCCTGTTTAGCTTCTTTTAGAACCTTCTCGGCGTCGGCGGATTTGCCTTCGGAAAGCAGTTGTTGAGCATACTTCCTTCTTTCCTGGACCGGCGCTGCCAGCACCTGGAAGTGATCGGTTATCTCCTTCACGTACTGTGTTCGCTCTTGTCTCGTCAATTCCTTGTCTGACACCTTCGGTTTGCCATCAGGACCTGTCTCGATTTTCTTATTGGCAGCAATCGCTTGTTGCTTTAAGTCAATATCTGCAATTCTTTCCGGTCCGTTCTTTGCGGCAGCATCAGCCTTTTCTACTTTGTCTTTCAAGGTCGCACTATCAACCTTCGTGTCCGGCTGTCTGGGAGGCGGGTCGCCAGGGCGGGCTGGGCCATCAGGAGTCGGTTCGCCGAGCATCGCCAGGAGCTCGCCATTGCTGCGCATCCCTGATGCGGCTGCTGAATCGGGCTGGGTCGTACTAGTAATTGGGTTGTTGGAATCTGAGACGGAAAGCAAATTCAAGTCATTTGACGTATGAGAGCTTGAACTTGCGGTTGTGCTGTCACTGATTTTCAGATCCGTGTCCGGTCCCCCGAGTTTGACCGGAGGTGGGACGTTGTTGTCTTGCTGCTCGTAATTCGTCATTGGAACCCCCGCACCCAGTCGCGATCCATTATACCCGTGCACCTCGTGACTATCTAATCATGCCCGGGACCTTTTGCAGCTATGGCACTCAAATACCGCACCAGCAACCGACTTCGGGGCGTCGAAGGTGCAATTGCAGTCTGCAATATCATAAGTGGTCGCTATTCTCCTTCGGTCGGATCGTAATAGGCTCGGTCCGTACTGGTCTCGTCAACCTGAAAAATCGCGAATTTGTTACCGCTGGGATCTTCAAAGCTATAGGCTTCGCCGTTTGGTGTACCGAACGGTCCAGCCGAAGGCTTCCAGCCTCGTTGACCAAGTTCACGGGCACAAGTCGCCAGATCTTGAACTCGAAAAACCGGTTGGCAGCTCGGACCTCGCCGAGAGTCCGCAAGTAGAATCAGAGGACCGGCAGAGAGGCTGAAAGCCGTTATACGAGAACCGAAGCGATCGAATTTCCAGACTTCCTGTGCCAGAAGGACATCCTTATAAAAGGCCAGATCCCGTTCGTAATCATTGCTGCCGACGTAAAGGTATTCTACGCTTATGAAAGGAAGTCCAGTATCGCTGGTAGTGCCGCTTGGTACGGTGTCGCCGGAAGTCGCTTGCGCTTCTCTGTTGAATGGCTCGAGTTCGATAGTGTCCACTCCAACTCGGAGCGTTGAGGGACTTGGCAGGCTTGGAGCGGCGTCTATACCCGAGTTCGGCTCTGTAGTTTGGACGAGCCCACCACCCGTGCTACTGCCGTGGTGCATTGTTGTCACCGGCGGTGAAGGCATCCCGAGTTTTGCCCTTCGTCTATCTTCCATGCTCAATTCCAACATAACCGCACAAGTTCGTTGCTTGAACTCGAATGCTTCGCCAACTTTGCCTAACTCTTCAATGGATTTTGCCAGTTGTTGAAGTTCGTTGGCAATCTCTTTCTGATTCTTGTTGCATAGCCTGGTTATTGTCTGAACGATGTCGCGATAAAGTTCAGCCGAATAGGCGTTATCGCTGCTGCCTAGGGCCTCTACCGCTTTGCTGAGGAGTGCGGATCTTTGAGTGTCGTCAACGAATGCCATAGAGTTTCTGTTTCATCAGTTGTTGCTAAAACCATAGAAACGACGTCCCTCTTTTTTAAGGTTCATCAAATAACCGCCCACTTCGCGGGCCGGTTTGTACTTGGTGTAGATCTCATTGAGTCTGTCTACGACATAGTCTAGCCCGAGATCGTCAGCCCAGCGAAGCAACCCGCCACGGAAGCGAGGAAATGCGACGCCAAGCACGAGCGCCAGATCGATGTCTCGGGCTTTGCGAACAATCTTTTCTTCAAGACAACGACTCGCTTCATCGACCATCGGTAGAAAAAGCCTATCCCTAATTAGAGTAGTGGTCGCTTCATCCGGCTTCTCTTTGGAGACTGTGATGTTGACTTTCGTGAGGAATTCGACATTTTCCTCTAACCTTTTGCCTTTGTCGTCCCAGAGATAGAGACCGCCACCGTCTTTGCCGCGCAGTCCGTAAGGCATAATGTTATTGAGCATGATTGGTGGCAGATATCTTTGACCAAATTTTTCATGCATCAGATGGCAAACGCGACTGCTCAATTCCCAACCTAATTCGTCGAACAGGCAGAATGGTCCAATTGGCATGCCGAACTGTGTAGCGGTATCGTCGACCCAGTTGAGCGGCATTCCGTCATCGCAAAGACGTGCTGCCTCAGCCATGAAGTGTGTGAGCAGGCGATTGACGAGAAAACCGGGACTGTCTTTGACAGTGACCGGAATCTTTCCGAGTTGCGCTGCGAATGCAATTGCTGTTTTCAACACTTCAGCATCGGTTCGCTCATGAGTAACTACTTCCACGAGCGGCATTCGATCGACCGGATTGAAGAAGTGTAAACCCAAGACACGCTCTGGTTTGTTACTGAACTGAGAGAGATTCGAGATTGCAAAAGAAGACGTATTGCTGGCTATGATGCAACCGGGAGGCACCGCCCTTGCCACTTCGAAGATGACCTTGTTCTTCAGGTCTGTATCTTCCGGTACTGCTTCAATGATCAATTGAGCCGGACGGAGATCATCATTCAAGTCCGCAGCTTCGACGGATGCCGGCAAAATCGCTTCGTCCGCCGTTTTACCATCTAATCGTGATTCGGCACGCTTGTTGAGCCATTGGACGGCCGAAGCCGACTTCTCCGGGCTGCTTCCTTTGACCAGGACGTTGATTCCCTTTTGAAGTGCGATGTCTGCAATCTCCAAGCCCATCGTGCCGCTGCCGATGATACCGCAGGTGGTTACACGGTCGGCATGCTCCATCGTGCGAAGCGCTGTCTGTACTGCCATCTCCTGCGAGATGTAGAAGTTGATCATATTTTTTGCCATAGCCGAAACTGCGAGCTCGGCAAAGACTTCAATCTCTCTATTTATTCCAGCTTCGAGACCGTTGACAAGCCCGTACTCGATGACTTCGATGGCGCGGCGGGGAGCAGGCACCAGTCCGCGAGTTCTAATTCGAATCATTCGGTCCGACATCTTCAGGATGGAGAGTCGTTTTTCATACCCGCCATCTTTTTCCTCAGCGGATTTTTCGCGCTCCTGGGCAAATGTTGAACGATCGAATTTCGATGCGATCATTCCCAGGGCTACCTCTTCCGAGGCATCGAGCAAATTCGAAACGACAATTTTGTCTACTATTCCGGCTGCCAATGCGAGCTCTGCATCAAGTGGCTCTCCGGAAAGAATGAGTTCCACCGCTGGCTTTACACCGATCATTCGAGGCAGGCGCTGCGTGCCGCCCAGTCCTGGTATCAAACCGATGTTGACCTCCGGCAGACCGATCTTAGTCTTGATATTGCTGGTTGCAACCCGCTTGTCGCAGCAGAGCACGAGCTCGAGTCCGCCGCCCAGGCAGATTCCGTCGATAGCTGCGACCGTGGGTATCTTAAGTTCGGTGACCTTTTTGAGGACAGAATGCCCTTTTGCCGACAACGCACTAGCCTCAGACAGCACGTCGATCTTGACGATCTCGCGAATGTCCGCTCCTGCGATGAATATGTTTTTCTTCTCTGATGAAAAGATCACGGCTTTGATGCTGGGCTCGGACGCAATGAAGTCAAGCGCGGCGGAGAAATAATCGATAACCCGATTCGATAGCGCGTTAACGGAGCCAGCGTCGAGCGACAAAACCGCCACTCCTGAGGCTCTTAGCGAAAGCCGCATCTCATCTCCCCACACACCCAGGGTCACGTCCTGCTGTTTCAATACTTGACTCAATGTTTCCTCTCCTCTTCCGCCCGTTCGAGCCGAAGGTTAAAACGCATTTGTTCTGCGCAGATCAGCCAACAGATTTACTACATCGAAGAGATAATATCCAGCCCCTCAGAGCTTATTTAGTGGATTCGTAATGAATCAGTTTTTCGAAAAAGTTGCGAAGGAGTAACCGTAAACCACTGATTGCGAGGTCATTTCCTTCGGCAGCAGGAAGGCATTGATTTGAGCATCCACCGAATCTTCGACCAGGCTGACCAGTGGTTGGATGCTTGTCGAATCGAACGTCTGCTCTACGATTGAATAAGAGCCGTAACTGTGCCCTTCGTGGAGAAAGCCGAGACAACGCGATGGTCGATCCTGGCTGGAAACCATTACACATGCTGTCTCCCTTTTTGTCTGGAGAGAGTCTAGTAACGATTTTATGTAGCTACTCGGCGGAGCCTTTTCCTGATCGCTTTCCCCAAGCGGAATGCCGAGGAACAGTGCCGACATCGATATGACCACCTCTTCCGGAAGCTCATATACGTGCATTTCAGTTGACTTGTGCATCAGATCCTGCAACATCGCCTTGAGCGATTGCTCGAGAACCTGCATCTGGGGCTGCGGCTTTCGACCGTAGATGCAGCCTACCACTCTGCCCTTGTAAAGCAGTGCTGCCGAGCGGGACAGCAGTTCACTCGACTCGGCTTTTATACATCCTGTGAGCTCACTAGCTTCGATATCGGTCAGAAGCTGACGAATGTCATAGTCGCCGCATTTAACGGCATGGTTGAGCTTTCCGGTCAGGCTCGGCATGATAATGTCGACAGCTCTTCGGAGGCGGAAGTTGCGTGGGTAAGAGTCTGCCCAGACGGCAAAAGCGGTCTCTTCCTCGCTAGGCAAGCCGAACTGGACCCGCTCTGTGGTGCCTATCATATAAGCGAAGGTCATCAGTGCCCGATCTTTCGTCATGCAGACGAATGTAGCAGGAACTGTCTGCCCGATATTGAGCTCTTCGCGGCTGGGCAGAAAGGCTCCCAGCTCAAAATTGAGAATGGTGGCTGCATATCCGCCTGGCTCGGGTGCATCAACCCTGCAGAGGACGCTCTGTCCCGCCTTCAATTGCAGCTTATCTTTAGATTCTTCGCTCATTGTCAACCAAAAACGGGGTTTTCACCCATCGCGGCTTCTATTGTATCCCCTCGAGACCGGTCTCAGGGGCGTCCGATTTTAGCATCTTGACTTGGGCTAAATTGGGACCTTTAACCTCTCTTTTGCTTGCTGGCAGGAGAAGTCTATATAATCCATATTGCTCGCCGCCGGTCAGGTCTTTGGGATGCTGCGTATAACCGTTCTCATTTTATTTTCGTTGCTCTTGTCTAATTGCGGCGGCTCACTCCCTTCGCCTCCGGCAGTCAGCAACCTGACCGAAGAGGCTCGTGCAAAGGATGTGGCAACCATCAAGCAGAAGATCGAGAGTATTGCCGAGCGTGCCGACCATGGTCTGGAAGAAGCCTGGATTTGCGGTCGGAATGCGAGGGTATTGAAGACCGGCTATGCCGGAGTGAGCCCAAAAGGTAAGGCCGAATTTGCAATCGCTTACGAGAAAATGCTGGAGTCGACGAAGGAAAACTTGGCTCAGGACGTAAATTCTTATATCCCATACTCAACGCGAGCAAAGTTCGCGCACGAGTTCTGGATTAAGTCTGATTCCAGGCAGTCGTTTGATAAAGAGAACAAAAAGAAAAAGATTCAATGGATTTACGAATCGCTACTCGATGCTTCAGAGCTGTTTTGGAGAGCCTATGAGCAGGTCCACCCAGAGCAAGTCAATTCTGCTGCAGTTCTTGCTCACTACAAGGAGCAGGATATGGTCTTCAATTACATGGAAGACGAGAAGACGCCGGGTTCGTTCAGCGGTGAATACGTTAAGTGGGCAGAGAGCGAAGAGGATAAATCAGACAAATGAGTGAACGTGATGAAGAGAGTTACAGGCGCGAGGCGTTGTTTCAGCAGCGCCTCGCCGAGCGTCGAGCCTCCCAAAACAAATTTCCCTGGACCGGGGGCGGTGACGCGACGATAGAGTTTGAAATTCCCAAAGAGGAATCAAAACTTTTTGCAGACCGTTGCATAGAAGACACGGATCTCTCTGACGATGAGGTTGAGCGAAGAGCGCTGCTCGACCTAACGTCCTACAATTTCTGGACCTTTTATAAGAGATTGAATTACGAACTTCGTCGCGCGCGTCGTTATGAGCGTGAGTTGGCATTGTTACTCGTGACAATAGACGGACTGCATGAGATTTCGCAGCAGCATGGACTGCAGCTCGAACACTCGGTAATTTTGAGCACCGGCCGAATCCTTTTAGGCTCCATCCGCGATGTTGATATCGCAGGCCGATGCCGAGACGATACCTTTGGCGTGATACTGCCGGAGACACCGGCACCAGGCGTCGAGATAGCAGCAGAGCGTCTGCGTACAAAGATGGAAGAGCATAACGTAGCCCACAATAAGAAGAGCTTTTCGTTTACGGTGAGCGTGGGCGGCACCAATCTCGGTGCCGAAGATAAATCAGCCGACTATATGGTTGCTCGAGCTATCGAGGCGCTCAAGAACTCGATTACACAGGGCAATACGGTTGCTTTAATCTAGCGGGCTCTAGTCTTCTTCGAGCTTGAGTGGATCTACATGGACAGCTTTGATCGACTTTGTGTATTTCAACGGGTCGAAGTCAAGTCCGGTTTCCACATCTTTGACAATCGATGATGCCGAAATTTCCGTGATTGACTTCTGGATGTTGGCGCAAATCGAATCAAGCGGTAAGTCGTCTCCATCAAGACCGAACGGATCTTCGATGTCCTCAGCGATGAGCTCGAGACCGACCAGGAAATAAGATGCCACTAGGATCAGTGGCAGACTTATCCAGCTGTCGAGCTGCGGACCGACGATCCACGGCATGATAACGAGGTTGAGCGCGATGCCCTGTCGCATGAATGCGCGATAAGAAACAGCCAGGGGAGTTGTTTTAATTCTTTCGCAGGCTCCTGAAACGTCCATGAAAGCTCTGAGATGCGGGTCGAGAATTAATAGACCCATCTCTGAAATTTGATTCTTCAAACGCCAGGAATTGACCGTTTCATACAATCTCAAAGACACCTGCGAAGGCAGGTGATAGCTTTTGGGAATCTGCTCGATTGGCGGCATCCCGGGGAGGTTCTTCGTTGGTCTGGAATCTCTGAGATGATGCTTAAGGGCATATGCAAAAGCGACAATCTGTTCGCCGAGCTTCACCTTCTCATGGGCGGGTACGGCACAGTAGGCTTGCGCTTTCAGCGCGAGGTTGCGGGAATCGTTGACCAGCTGTCCCCAGAGCCTTCGACCTTCCCACCAACGCTCATAGGCCGAGTTGGTGCGGACGACGAGCAAAAGTCCGAACACCGCGCTTATATACGCAGCATTGCTGGCTTCCTTGAAAATCTGTTTCGAAATTCCTTGATCGGCGACCCATGTAACCCCGACAGAGTAGACCGCCATCAAGGTCAAGTAGAGCCAGAGGCGCTTGAACACCGGGATTTTATGCATCCGAGTGAATGGATGAATAAAGATGCCTAGAGCTCTGTGAACACCTTTTGCCGTCTCCATATTTGGAAGCGTCATGGTGGAGCGAGCTGTAGGCTTGGGAATAGCCTGAACCCGTTGAACGTTTTCTTGCATATCTGACATTTGAAGTTGTAACCCTTGGTAGCAGCTGACTGGAGCGTCTAATGCATTCGGGCTTACCAGGGTCATCGAACGCATCGTTATAGATAAATACTATACACCGATTGTCAAGCGGGTGAGTTAACCTGATTAAACTTAGTTATGTAAAACGCTAGTATCGTCTGGATCGCGATGAGAATTTCTCTATCGCTCTGCTACATGGTGGAAAGCTTTTCTTCAGCCGGCTTCTTCCTTGGATCGTTGGGATCGACCAGCTTAATAAAAGTTTGAAGCTCTTCTTTGGCACCAATGAGATCGCCTGTCTTCTCCAAAGTTCTGCTTAGCAGATAGTGTGCGTTAGCATCTTGCGGCGCCATCTTTGTCGCTTCTATGTACGCTTTGGTAGCCTGATTGACGTTGCCGGCGATCATGAGAGTGGAGCCCAAGTTCAGCCTGGCGCTCACAGATTTTGGATCAAGCTCGACTGCCTTCTGCGCATTGACTACGGCTTCGGCGACGTTACCTGCTTGTGCATGGGCGAAGCTCAGTCGGTCGTATAGATCTGACGCGTCCGGATAAACAGCGATTCCTTCCGTCAGGTATTTGATTGCGCTGCTGCTTTGTTTTTCCTTTAGCAAAAGCCCCGCCAGAGCCGTGATCACTACTTTGTCTTTGGGATTGATCTGATAGGCTTTCTCCAATTCGGCTTTGCTTTCTTCAGTGCGTCGCAGCTGAGCGAGCACTCTTGCATAATTTGCGCGGTACAATGCATCATTCGGTCGTTCTGCAATTGCCTTTTGATAAACGGGTAGCGCTTCCTCAGGTTGTTTCTTGAGTGCATAAACCGCGCCGAGATCGGCGAGCGCATCTGCATATGTCGAATCGGTCTCGATTGCCTTTTTGTACTGTTCTATTGCCTCATCCAGCTTGCCTTGAGTGACGTACTCGTTGGCTCGAAAGTAGTAAGATTCCGCTGCCAGGAAATCTGCGACGTTGAGTGGAATTGTCGACGCCTGTTCTGCGGTCTGAGCACCAATAATCAGATCCTTACCTTTCCAGTCGCTCTTGAGGACTGGAGTCTGTTGTGCCGTGTACTGACCGTGAGTGGTATCGTATTCGGTTTGCGTCCTGGCCTTGTCGAAGGCATCACCGAGTGGTATCAGACCGTCGTTAGCCTTCAAGGCAGAAATGAGATTCGTCGAAAAGATATTGCTCCAGCTCATCTGGTCTGGTTTGCTGGAAGAGATGATGATGAAGCCGCTTCCTGTAACTAGTTTATTGGGATCAACGTTCTTCGGGCGATTGCTATTCTCGTGAGTCAACTCAGCCGAGCCGCTGTGTGCTGCTTGAAGCACAAGTAGGATTCTCTCGGCTTTGACATTTTGCTTGATAGTCTCCATGAGATCGCTCATCGAGACGCAAGTTCCATATATGTTGTCCAGGGCGGAATCATATGCGCAAAGATATGAGGCACCGTCGGTGGTGGGAAAACTATTGGTACTCACGAACACAACAACTAGATCATCTGGTTTTGCCAGCGCTCCAAGCCACTGAGAACCGATGCTGGTCAGCATTGTCTGTTTGGTCGCCTTCGAGTTGGTGATCAATCGAACATGGTCTTGACTGAATCGACCACCATGCGGATCGAGCAGGTAGTCGTAGAATGCCTTGGCCGATGAGTCAAGCACCGGATCATGGGACACCAGACGATTTTCTTTGAACTTGGATATGCCGATCACAACCGCCCATTTCTGCCGAATGGGCCTGTTGGGTCCTTGCTTATTAGGATCGAGGTCCTGAATTTTGGTGAATTTCACGCCCGGCAAGGCCGGCTGATTTGTATTGTCGGCTGCCTTCGCCCATGGTGACAGCGACAGAAGTATCGCTAACAATAAGGTCGTATTAACAAGACGCCATCCCTCGAGCGCTGTCGCACGCCCGCGAAGTTTCGTACTTCTTGTTGCTTGCATATGAGCGAATCCCTTGTCTGTTGGTTATGTGTGCTGTTTCCTATTAACTTAATCAAAGTCTTTTTGAATAAACAAACTAGTGATTCTCAAAGGGCACTGACACTATTGGTGCAGTAACGCGACGTCTACTGCCAATGTACCGTCTGGATTATCGAACACCAATCGGACCTGGCTGTTCTTCGTTTGGCTCGCCAGCGCAGTCGGGGCCACCTCTTCCGGCATGATTATTGGATTGGAGTCATCCCAGGAAAGCTGCATCCGTGTGCCGATCAAGTCTTTCGCGCCACTCGAGTCTTCCGACACGTAGGCAATTTTTGTTGGATCGGTGGGTTTCAATTTGTCCATGCTGATCTGTTGTTTGGAAAACATGATTCGCACCTTCTCGAGACCGGGGTGCTCATCAAAAGCCAGCCAGTCTTCATACGGGAGCGGGTAATCTTGTTCCTTACGAAGAAAGTTGTGAGCGCCTGTTTCTTTCGAGGGAAACAGCACTGCACTGGATCCGGTGCTTCCTTGCTGCAGGACGATATAGGCATATCCGTCATTCTCAGGAATGACGTGAAATCTGATTGCGTCTCCAGAACGGAAGGATGTTTTGTTGTTACAGCGATAGACTTTGCCTTTGCGCTTCAGTTCAATCCAGTACGATAGCGCCGTCTTATGCGATGCCAGGTTGGCTGTCTGCTGATCCTGAGGCTTGCTTGCTGGATTCGATGGTGGCAGGCTGGCAATCTGCGCCGGTTTCGAATCAACCTTTGCTGGCGTGCTGGTATCGCCACCAGTGCTTGCCGGCTTGTTGGCTGCTGAATCAGTGTGGCTGGCAACTCGTTCTGCGTTACCTATCGGGGCGACGTTAGCGGAGATCCACTTGGTTACGAAGTTGAGATCCTGCGCATTGAATTGTCCATCTTCGAAAATCAAGTGTTCTGCTGTTTTACTCAAAACAATCTCGCGATGTGGTGTGGCCAGACTGCCGAAGAGTTTGAAAGTGCCGGCTGGTCTCACTAGTCGATCATTGCTTCCCTGAATAAACAGAACTCTCGTGTTCTTGATTCTGGGTGCCATGTCGAATGTACTGTTCATGAAATTCTTGAATGCGATCAGTTCGTTGGCCGATACCTCCGTCCTTGTAAGAGGATCGTTGAGCCATGTCTGCTTCAGGGCGTCCTTTTTGGTTGCGCGTCCTACGATTGCCGGTCCGACGTCGAGGGGGGCATTGAAGCCGTGCAAGAAGACGTGCTTGACCACGCCCATCTCGGAGTCAGCCTTGTCGAAACGATCGCCTGCCGGGACGGATGATATCAGTCCATAGACGAGATCTGGATACATCTCGGCGGTCTTCATCGCTATGGCTCCGCCCATCGATTCACCGAGAACGATAATCTTTAGATCAGGGTGAATCCTGTGAATTTCGTTGAGGGCGAGTCCGATGTCGGACATTGTGCTATTGAAGTCGATGCGATTCTTGCCCTTTCTGACCCAGGCGCCAAAACCGCGGACGTCTATCGCGTATGTAGCGACACCTGCTTTCGCCATTTCATTGGCGAAGGCATCATAGGTGCCTTTGTGCAAGCCGAATCCGTGGATGCAGAGCATCGCGACTTTCGGCGCTTGCTTGTCGATCCATACCATGCAGGGGATTTTGTCGGAGCCGACCGCGGGTTTGGCGCTCATCGTCTTGGCGCCTTCGGTTGGATCTAGTTGGATCTCAGAAGCAACGCTGTCTTTGACGACAACCTTCGCTTCCGTGCTGGTCGCCGAGTTAGCCAGAATTGCTGCAACCAAACCTGCAACCAAACCTGCCAATAAAGCGGCTTTTTTGCCGCCTGCATTAGTTTTCATTTTCAAATGACCTCAACAATGACAACCTCCGATCTGGTTATCGATTTAGCAACAGCCGCTCAAGCGATTTTAGGAGAAGCTTAGTTAGTCCATCACTTCGGGTTCTATTACGTCGTCGTCCTTGCTTGCGCCGGCGGCTGCTTTCTTGCTCTCAGCGCCATCGGCTTTCGCTTCCTGGGTCTTTCCGTCGTCTGAGGACCCCTTTGACGAGTCTCCCTCGCCGTTAGTCGAATTTGATGATTCTTCGGACTTGCCGGACTCTGTCGATTCTTTCGCCTGCGCCTCGGCAGCAGCCTTAGCGGCCTCTTCTTCCTGCGCTTTCTTCTGTTTGACAGCGTTGATCTCCTGGGCAATTTGGCTCAGGACACCTTTCAAATCGTTCATCGTTCCTGTGATCGTCTCCTCTGAGGCGTCAGCTAGAAGTTCGGCCTTGAGTTTGCCTACGATGTCCTGGACTCGATCCTTCGTGTCCTGGGTAATCTCGTCGCCATTTTCCCGGACCTCGCGCTCGACTGTGTAGATCAGTGCGTCGGCTTGGTTTCGCAATTCCACTTGCGCTTTGCGAATCAGATCATCTCCTGCATGAGATTCCGCTTCTTTCATCATTCGATCGATATCCTCTTTATTGAGGTTCGTGCTCGCCGTTATCTTGATCTTTTGTTCCTTCCCGGTGTTGAGGTCTTTGGCGGTTACGTTTAAAATCCCGTTGGCGTCGATGTCAAAGGATACTTCGATGCGAGGCACTCCCCGTGGTGCGGCCTGAATTCCAGAGAGGCGGAAATTGCCGAGCAGTTTGTTATCTTTTGCCATGGCTCGTTCGCCCTGGTAAACGAAAATATCGACTGCATTCTGATTATCTTCGGCGGTTGAGCACAGTTGTGTTTTGTGCGTCGGAATTGTGGTGTTTCGTTCGACTAGTTTAGCGAATACACCACCCATGGTATCAATACCGAGCGATAATGGTGTGACGTCTAAAAGTACCAGGTCGGTGACTTCACCTGCTAAAACGCCGGCCTGAAGCGCAGCTCCCACGGCAACGACTTCATCCGGGTTGACGCTTTGATTGGGTTCTTTCCCGCCAGTCAGGGTTTTGACCAGCTCTTTGATTGCGGGAATTCTGGTCGATCCGCCAACAAGAACAATCTCGTCGAGATCTTTGAGCTCGAGCTTGGCGTCTTTGATGGCTTGTTCTACTGGACCTTTGCAGCGTTCTACCAGCGAGTTTGTCAAAGCATCGAACTTGGCTCTGGACAAGCGCATGTCGAGGTGCTTCGGTCCGCCTTCATCGGCTGTGATGAAGGGCAGGTTGAGCGTTGTCTCAGTAACGGAAGATAGCTCAATCTTCGCCTTCTCGGCTGCTTCCGTCAGTCTCTGCAGTGCCTGCGGATCCTTCCGTAAATCTATTTTGTCGGAGTTGAGGAATTCCTCGGCGATCCAATCCACGATTTTGTGATCGAAATCGTCGCCGCCGAGGTGTGTGTCTCCGGATGTTGAACGGACTTCGATGAGACCTTCGGAAACTTCCAGAATGGAAACATCGAAAGTCCCGCCGCCCAGGTCGAAAACCAGGATGGTTTCATCCACCTTCTTCTCGATACCGTAGGCTAGTGCCGCAGCCGTCGGTTCATTAATTATACGCAGGACCTCGAGACCGGCAATTGCGCCGGCATTCTTCGTCGATTGTCTTTGCGAATCATTGAAATACGCAGGGACCGTGATCACTGCGCTGTCAACGGTCTCACCAAGATAAGTCTCGGCATCCTCTTTGAGTTTGCGCAGCACCATGGCCGACAACTCTTCTGGAGTGTAATCCTTATCTTTGATCGTGACACGGCAGCCGCCGTCCGATGCCTCTTTCACCTTGTACGAGACGATTTTAACCTCTTCCGAAACTTCCGAGTATCTTCTGCCGATGAAGCGTTTCATCGAGTAGACCGTGTTCTGTGGATTGACGACCGCTTGCCGCCTGGCCAAAAGACCGACGAGTCTCTCACCGGTTTTGTTGAATGCCACCACTGACGGTGTTGTCCTCCCACCCTCCGAATTTGGAATCACGGTGGCGCGTCCACCCTCCATGACGGCGACGACCGAGTTGGTGGTGCCAAGGTCAATTCCAACAGTTTTGCCCATGTGTGTCTCTCTCTCTCTGTCAGCTATATGACAAGCGTCTGGGAAGTTATAAACAGCATTGCATTGTATCAGAACGCACTGCGCCCAACCGGAGTTGCCGTGCGCCCGCAAGACTTCACAACAATCTGTAAATCCGCTCGCCATGCCGACTGAAAGCCGATACGTTCGGTGTCGACGTGGGAATGCGCCCTATATTCGGGCGGAACAGTCACTTTATATTGTTAGGGATTGCTGAAAACTGGTAAATTGATAGTAAGGTGCCATCTGTCGGCATTTTACCTTACTAAACAATTTGTTCTCGGAGGGCTACATGAGTCAGGGTGGGCAAAACTTTCCCGAGTATTCGGGACCGCAGCAGTCCTATGGAAACCATGTCCCAGACAATACCGGCGATCAGGCTGAGTTGAGCAGTCAGGAGCTGATCGACATGGTCCATGAGAAGCGCGGCGTTATTCCCGGCGCAGAGCCTGAAGCAAACACTCCGAAGCGACCGACCAGAATTACTCACCACGAAATCAAAGCGATGAAAGTTACGGTGAGAAAGGAGTCTTCACCGATTGTCGGATTGTTCAGAAGAATCGGTGGATTTTTCTCCGTCATCATTCAAGCGATTTCCAGCCTGTTTACCAGCAGGCGCCTTCGGGTCGACGGTTGTGCTGAAAACGGCCACACCTTTCCGAAGCACTGGCAAGGCGATTTTCCGCGCTGCGTTCATTGTCAGGCGCCGATCAAGAAGCCGCCGAAGAGCAAGAAATAGGGCTTTCTTCAGGTTCGCAAATCGCACTTCACAGGTGGGCTCTCGGGATTAACAAACAAGCGTCCCCGTTGCATAGTTCCCGAGGCTGACAAGAGTCTCGTTTTCTATTGACCGACCTTTTGGGTTGGTTTACCATACATATTTATGGTGAAGGTAAAGACGATTGCATTAGGAGTTCGGGAGTTCGCGCTGCCGGTACCACGCGTGGGCAGTATCGAGCTTCATTCAGGGTATGGACCATTACCGATATCGGGCCAGGAGATACACGAGCAGTTCCTGAAAAGTCGCAAGCGGGAGATCGCAGGGTATCAAACTGAGCTCAGGCTGAAGAGGGGCTTCGAGCGACAAGAGTACAAGATTGTCGTAGCCGGAAGAGTAGATGGATTCTACAGGGCCGGCAGCGACTCGAACGCTTTGGAATGCCTGGAAGAGGTGAAGACTGACTTTAACAATCAGTTACTGGCTAAGATGCTCGGGGCTAACAGTCAGCATCCGTATTGCTTGCAGTTGAAAACATACGGCTATCTCTACTATCTGGAATACGGCACAATTCCGGATTTGAGAATGCTTGCAGTCTCTATCCGAGACAAGTCATTTGAGACTATAGTCTTGAGTCTAGCGCTCCAGGAGTATGAAGAGTGGCTAGAGAAGCGCATCGCAGAGGTTATCCAGGACTATGAAGCTGAGGAACGCATCATCAGTAGGCGGATGAAAAATTCGTCCACTCTTGTTTTTCCATTTGATGAACCGCGCGCTGGACAAAACGAGCTTATTTTAGAGGTCGGTAACTGCGTCGATCAGGGAAGCTCGATGATCGTTCAGGCGCCGACCGGTCTAGGGAAAACGCTGGGTGTTATATATCCAGCGTTGCGCTCTAGCCTGTCGCGTGGTTCTCAACTAGTCTATGTCACTCCGAAAAACAGTCAGCATGCCGTTGCTCGCGAAGCGATTCAGCGTTTACAAAAGCTTTCCGGCAAGATCAAAGCCGTCATCATGACAGCAAGGTCGAAGATCTGCATGAAGGAGGAGACTTACTGCAATCCGGAATATTGTGAGTTCGCTCGAGACTACTACGCCAAGGTCGCCGACAACGATCTGTTAAAGAAAGTAGCTAAGGTCGATGTTCTCGACAGGCATCGTTTTACCAAGTTCGCAAGAAAGTATGAGGTTTGTCCCTTCGAACTTTCACTTGATTCAATCAAGAATGCTGATATCGTGGTTGGTGACTACAATTATGTGTTCTCGCCGTTCAACATCATGGGGCGCTTTTCCAATGCGCTGACCAATCATCGAGAGTTGCCCGACCTCGTTATCGACGAAGCTCATAACTTGCCGGCTCGTGCGTGTGGATACTATTCAGCCGCACTATCAATCAATCAGCTCGAAGAGCTCGAGAAGAAGATTTCACATGTGCCTGCTCATGTCGCGCATCGAGCGAAGGCGGTGGCAAGAGATGCTGTGGAAGCTATTCTTCAATTCCGTACTCAATGCAACAAGGACTATGTTATCACTGTCGAGCAAGAGCAGTTCAAGAGTCTCTTGGCACGAGCCAAGGAGATTGCTGTACAGCATCTTTCGAGCCTGGCTGTGCCATCGGGAAGCGATCCGATTTTGGAATTGCAGCGACTGTTGGAGACGTTCGTATCTGCTCTGGGCTACGTCGATGACGAGGAGTTCGTCGTCCTTTACCAGCGCACTGCAGGAGGTACCATCAAGTTGGTATGCTGCGATGCTTCCATGATGCTCAAAGATTCATATAAAAGTGTCCGATCTGTCGTCGGTTTTTCCGCGACTTTGAAGCCGTTCAACTATTACGTCGATTTGATGGGCTTGGACGCTGAAAAGACTCTTACTCGAGAGTTCGAGTCACCGTTTCCAAAAGATAATCGCAAAATGTTGGTGATTCCGCAGATCTCTACCAAGCTGAGGGATCGTGAGCGAAATTATGGGAAGATTGCCGAGGTGATCGAGCGCCTGACTCAGGTCAAAATCGGCAATTATGTTGTCTTCTTTCCGAGCTTCGATTTCTTGTATCAGGTCAAAAGTCGAATGCCGAATTTGAGCGGCTATGAGACCCTCGTTCAGCATCGTGAAATGACTCAATCGCTGACTGAGCAGTTTCTCAATGTCATGCGAGTCGGACAAAATCCGGTGATACTATTTGCGGTGCAGGGTGGAGTCTTTTCGGAGGGGGTGGACTATCCTGGAGATATGTTGATCGGCAGCATAATTGTCGGACCGGCTTTGCCAACTTACGATTTCGAGCGCGAGACCTTGATTCGATACTTCGATAACAAATACGGAGATGGTAATGCCTATGCCTGTATTTATCCGGCGATGACCAAAGTTGTGCAGAGCGCCGGCCGAGTCATTCGGGGTCAATCGGAGAGAGGCTTGATCGTCTTGCTTGGACGTCGATTTCTCCAGAGTGAGTATGTTGTTGCCATGCCGAAGGACTGGTATGACCATTCTGTTAACGAGCTTGTATCGAACAAAATCATCTCTGACATCGAGGATTTCTGGGGAATCGCAGAGCAACCAATCTCGAAAGCTAATTAAACTAACGAGTTTGCTTAGTATACTTATTGAAAGTCACTGTATTGGCGCCGCCAAGTTCAATGGACATCAGGTCATAGTCGATGGGCAATTCAGTTAAGACCGCGATAGTCAGGCGAAAGAGCACGAAGAGCAACACGGCTCTGGTTGCGCATGCGTGCTTATTTCTAGACTGTCAGACGACGGGAGCGAGCCCGGCAGCTGGCGGCAGTCTTTTAGAAGTGGGCTGGGCGGTTGGCGATGGCAGTGGCTTGTCTGATATCACCTTTGATTCATTCCTGATCGCGCAACCCGATGACCAACCGATTCCGGGTCGTATTCAGATGTTGACCGGTATCACGGACGAAGAGATGGTTAGCGCGATTCCTCCGGAGTTGCTGTACCAACACCTGATGGCTTCTATCAAGCCGTTGCCGAAGCCACTCTTGTGCGTTATGCACTACGCCAGATTCGAAACTCCTTTCTTGAATTGTCTCGTAGAAGAGTTTGGTGGCAGGCGCAAAAAATGGCCGTTGACCAATATCTGCACCTTCGAAATTGCACGGCGGCTCTATCCCAACCTTCCATCTCGCGGGATTAGAGCCCTGGGAGGATACCTGGGGATAGACATGGACGAGGTGAAAAGAACTCGTGCAAATGTCGAAGCGACGCGCGTGATCTGGCGGCACCTTGTGGCAAAGCTGGACGAAATTGGTGTATCCAGACTGGATCAGTTAGAGCAATTTTTGTCTGAAAAAGCAGCCTCGCGATCGGGAAAGTTGCAGTACCCAATGCAGGCGTTTAAGCGTTTGGAGCTACCTAATGTTCCCGGTGTGTACAGGATGCTGAGCCAAAATGGAAGAGTGCTTTACGTTGGCAAAGCAACATCATTGAAAAGTCGTGTTAACAGTCACTTTCGAGGTCGCAAGAAAAAGACGAACAAATCGATGGAACTGCTTACCCAGGTAGCGGATATCGAGGTTATCGAATGCGGCAGTCCACTCGAGGCTGCTCTCCTCGAATCAGATGAGATCAAACGCTTGGATCCACCTTATAACGTAAGTTTAAAACAGCGAAGTAGATCGTTGCTGTTTGCGTCAGATGAATTCTTGTCGTTCTCAGAATCGCAAGACGAAGTTCATACGCTGGGTCCATTGACTAATCCCCGAGCAATCGATGCCCTGCTCCGTCTAGCTGCCACCATAAATAGTGGCATACCGGATGCTATGGTTCTTTTCGAAAATATCACGATTGAAGACTTGATCGAAGGTATCGACCTTTTTCTAGAGCGCCATGGTTTGGATTTCGAAGAAGGGACAACTCCTCGCCAGCTCATCGCCTTGGGACTGTCTCTGTTTCGTTCGACCAAACGGACAATGCGACAGCTGGCGTTGGAGGCGACTCAGGAATCAGAGGACGACTCCGATGAGGACGAAGAATCGGATACTTCATCCGGACGTATAGCTACCGAAACGAATACGGAATTGACCGAGCCCGGTGACGATCTGGAAGACATTTTTCTGGAAGACGAAGACCTGACGCCGGAAGAGATTGCTAATCGACTCGACTCTTTGCTGATGGGGATTGCGCGCTCGTACCTGGTCTCGAAAGAAATGACTAGCTTGCTTAATTCCAGAATTCGGTTCCACTATCGCAAACAACCAAGGCAGCTCACGCTGCGCCATGGTCGAGTTTATTTGACAAGCGAGGAATTCCCTACTTATGAAGCGATGCGTTGGCAAGACCGAGTAGGCGTAGCAGAAGCTTCGAGCCGCTATACAGCTGAAGTGGGCGCTGGCGTTGAAGGTTCAGCCGGCGAATCCCGTACTCAACCAGTATCCGCGTCTGCCGACATATGCTCCGGCGAACGCATGGACCTTTCTGCCGGCCCATCGTCTCTTATCTGGGTTGGGCTTGACATCAGGGACTTCGACCGCATAAGGGTGCTTCTCACCGAGACTGCGAAAATGATTTCAGCAGGAGCTGATGTCGTGATTGAGCCCAGGGTTCGATTTCTCAGTCGATGGTAATGCGATGCAGGTAGCTGTTCTTGCTGATACGCACATAAAGACTTCCGGTAGAGACTTGCCGAGAAGCGCTTACGATCAAATAAGACGTTCGGACGCTATCATCCACGCCGGCGACCTGGTCAACGACATTATTCTGGAGAGGCTTGCGCAGTGTGCCCCGGTGTATGCTGTGATGGGTAATAACGACCATGGTGTTGCCTTGCCTCTCCACCTGGAATTAGAATTCAAGGGCACAAACGTTGCCGTCGTACACGATTCGGGTCCGCGACATGGAAGGCGTAACCGCATGAGGCACCTGTTTCCAAAGGCGCGAATTGTTGTATATGGTCACAGCCACATTCCTGATTGCTCTGATGAAGAGGATTTGCTGCTGTTTAACCCTGGCTCACCGACAGACAAGCGAAGGCAACCAGATCACACAATGGGAATACTTCGTTTCAATGATGGAAGATTTGAGGCCGAAATAGTGATTCTTTAGCCAAGTCGTAATAAGATCGTTTGTTCATCGGTTACAACCGCAACCAACCGTAAAGGCTCGGCTTAACGAGCCCGGAGAAAATGTATGTCAAATTTCTTTCAGACCAATCAAGCGATTCCAGAAGAGGTCAAACAGATAATCAAATACGCCAGTGAAGACGAAGTGGTGGAAATCATGCTTCAGTCTTTGAAAATGGCTCTTGAAAATCCGGATGAGATGGCGAAAGCGATGCCGCAGATGCCAAAAGCCATGATTGACAGCATGAAGTTTTTTCCGAAAAATGATCTCACGCTAAGGCCGATGGCCAAAGCCATGGCGAAACTGCTGATTCAGCAAGTCAAGCACGGAAAAGAGCCCACGCCGGAAGAAGTCACCAAGGCAGTCAGCGAGGCGATGTTCAGCTCCGGGGCGGTTCCTGGTGGAATGCCTGGCGGAATGCCCGGTCTGGGTGCTTTAGGCGGTCTGGCCGGAATGCCCGGAATGGCAGGGTTGCCCGGTATGGCCGGAATGCCTGGAATGGGTGCACTGCCTGGCGCTAGTGCGCCCAGTGCGCTCCCTGCTTCGAACCTCGAGCCCGAATTTGCCCAGCAGGTTGAACGGCACATCTCGAATGGGAAGAACAGACTGGCTGAGCAAGAATTTGACGAAGCAGAGAAAGAATTTTCCAAAGCGGTCGAACTTCTGGAAGAACCGCAGCCTGATGGCGAGTTGATGTTCGCTGCGTTGCAGCATTTGTCGATTGCGCAGCTCGAACAAGCGGAATATTTAAAGGCTGAGCCGATCTTGAAGAGATGGTTGCGTCTGGGAGAAAAAATTTACTCTCCAGAGCATCACCTACTCGCCGGAGCCTATCTGGGTCTTGCCCGAGTCAGAGAGAGTCAGCAGAAAATGGATGATGCTGAATTGCTCTATAAGAGAGCGCTCTCCATCGCTGAAAAGACTGGTGAGCAGGATGCTGAAGCGCTTGCTGCCACAATCGATTCGGTTGCCTATTTTTATGAATCGCGAAAGCGATACAACAAGGCCGACCCGCTGTTCGAGCGCTCGTATGTTCTTCGCAAAAGAATTGCAGGCGACGGTACGCTTGAAGTCGCTGATTTCGAACTTGAATATAGTCTTGTTCTCAACGAACGTGGGCAAAACGAGCAGGCTACAGACTGGTGTAAGCGAGGCGTGGCTACCAAGACGAAACATCTCGGCGAAGACGATGGTGAAGTTATCGAAGCGAATATTCATCTGGGCGAAATCATGTTTGATGCTAAGGATTACGAAGGTGCAGAGGCGATTGCGCGAAAGGCAATCGCGCAACTCGAGCCCTCAGGCGACGAAGCGCTTCCCAGCGCCAAAGAGCTTCTTATTCAGGTGCTGCAGGAGACGGGCCGAGATGAAGAGGCGCTTGCTCTGGAAAACGAACTCAATAGTAGTACCGGCGGCGGATGCGGTAGCTAGGGTCTGTAAACCCCTCGCATTCGTAGGTGTTCGCAGCCATTACTGTTGCTGTTGATTACGGCCATTTTGTGGTCCCTATAGAGAACGCAAATCAAGCCATTTCACTAATGGCTGAGTTGACGGTGCGGCGACAACTGCCTGTTACCACTGAGGTTATATGCTCTTATTGGTGTCGGAGTTGGCGATGCTCAGAGAATCCAATTTATTGACGAACTCGCTGGCGATCGTCTGAACGGTGACTATAAGTCCACCTTGCATCGATACGAATACAAAGAAAAGCGCGACTGCGACGAGCAGATAGACGCTACCGTACTCATTGGAGCTTTCTCCAGCCTGGTCGTCTACAAACTCTTTGAAGAACTCGCTCATGACGCTCCTTTTGCATCAGATCTGCCGAAGAGTTGCTGTTCGGCGCTTGTCAACGAGAGTATAGTCAATGACAATGCTTGTGACAATCGGGAAAATACGCACTGTAAAGAAATGCCTTGCGATATCTTCGTCTCCCCACTTACACCGTTCACATAGCACGGTATTGCGTCAACCTTGCTGTGGTGTCGAGTTTAGTATCGTGCCGCAAGTTAAATCGATATCGATGAACGGCTGTTGGAAAAACGCCGGGCTTTGCCAACTTGGAGAACGTGCAGCGGACGCGTTGTATTGCGCGCCGCAGGCTCCGGTGTCAAATCGTAAATCGATATCGATGTACCGCTGTTGGAAAAACGCCGGGCTTTGCCAACTTGGAGAACGCGCAGCGGACGCGTTGTATTGCGCGCCGCATCTTAAACGCCCGGAACGGGTTTGTTACCGAGCCGCAGCGACCTAGCCGTCTCTCATTGTCACTAGATCTTCTCGAATCTCGTTGGCATTTTGATATCGGTCGTCAGGCTTCTTCTCTAGGCATTTCATGATGACCATCTGAAGATCGGATGGGATCTCGGTTGCGGCGGCGGCGCGGGCAAATGGCGTCGGAGGTTGTTTGACCTGCTTTGTCATGGTATCTCTGGGGCTTGCTCCTGCAATTGGAGCCAGTCCTGTGAGAGCGCGGAACATGACACAGCCCAGTGAGTATATGTCGGACCGGGAATCGACATGGCCTGCCAGGCATTGCTCTGGACTCATATATGCAGGGGTTCCTGTGACATATCCATCCAGGGTTACCTTCTCAGCCTTGGCGGCTTCCGGGTCTGCTGGTAATGCCAGACCGAAATCGACGAGCTTCACTACAAGGGGTCCGTTGCCGTTCTTGTTGAGAAGCATGATGTTGGCGGGTTTCAGATCCCTGTGCACTATGCCGTTTTCATGCAGGTGCTGCAGAGCATCGCAAATCTGGATGAAGATCTCGACGCTTACGTTGACATTCATATTTCCTTCTGTGCGGATGGCTCTTCGAAGGGTGGTGCCGTCCAGAAGTTCCATGACGATGTATGGTGCACCTTCCGCTGTGCTACCCATGTCGAACACTCGAACAATATTCGGATGGTTCAATTTCCCGGCAGCCCGAACCTCTCGCTGAAAGCGCTGAACATCGCGCTCAGTTCCTCGAGTCAATATTTTTATAGCGACGGACTCCTGGTCGCTCAACTCTTGTTTGGCTTTGTATACAACGCCGAGATGACCTCTTCCTAGCTCTTCAACGAGCTGATACCTTCCCGCGATAACCGTGCCTAACACCTTGAAGTCCACCTGCAAAATTCCTTCTGCCGATGTACCCGGCAAGGCGACCCAGCAAACGGTGCTCGTAAACGTTGTGTTAGTCAACCAGCGGGACTTTCGGACAAACACTTAGCTAGCATAAGTGCTGCGCCGGCTGGCCGACCGGACCTTGTTATGACCCGGTCTGCTTAATCAGATCTTTTATCGGTGCGAGAAATTGGCTCTACCTCGACCTGGTGGATTGTAGATCCATCCATGTCCCCAACCGCCCGCTTTGCCGACCGGATTATAATGCCAATACTTACCGTGGCCTTTGCCACCAATTCTTCCTGGGTGATTGGTGCCAACGTGATTGTTATACCTGACCAGGCCAGGACCAGGGGGATTGTAGACCCATCCCTTGCCCCATCCGCCTGATGGTCCAGCGGGATTTCTCGTCCAGTACTTACCATGACCGGGACCGCCGGCGGCTCCGGGCGGATTGTAGCTCCATGCTTCCTGGCACGAAACCGAGCCAGCGACTCCCAGAGTCAGCAACAATAATTGCCATTTCATATGCGACCTCCTATGAATACTTTCCTTGGGTCGGGAGAGGACAGAAATTCTCTCCACACTTCTTTAAACGTTCCAACCTTGCAAAGAGTTCAATGAGTTTGATGAGAAAAAAGAGATTTAAGGATTTATTTTTCACCAATCATTCTGTATTCTTCCTTTCTTGACCAGTTCACGATCGGCCTTCCTACCGTCAGTGGTTGAAATGAGCACACAGAAAGCTGCAACTACCAGCGATATCATCAAATTTGTAACAGCTCAGCTGGAGCAGGCTGCCGATCCGAGCAAGGCTCCTGAGATGGCTGCTTACATGAAGACCGACATGCCATTCTACGGAGTGCAAAAGCCCGACAGAGAACCAATCTTGCGAGCCATCAAAAAGGTATACCGTCCGAAGGATCGACGCGAATACGAAGCAACGATCAGGCAGCTCTGGAATTTGCACCATCGTGAAGAGAAGTACATTGCTCTGGGTTATGCCACCATTTTCGTTGACCTCGCCGCTCCCGGTACGCTCGATTTGTTTGAAGAATTAGTCAGAGACGGCGCCTGGTGGGACTTTGTTGATGTTATTGCCTCTCATCTGGTAGGACATCTACTGAAAAGTCACCGAGCTGAAATATCTCCGATCATGGATGTCTGGGTAGACGATGAAGATGTTTGGATTCGCAGAACGGCAATTTTGAGTCAACTGAAGCACAAGAAAAATACTGATTCCAAGCGCTTGTTTTCCTACTGCTTAAAACGCGCCGATGAAAAGGAGTTCTTTATTCGAAAGGCTATTGGATGGGCCCTTCGAGAATACAGCTACGCCAATCCTGAAGCCGTTCATCGGTTTATCGTGAAAAACAAGGATCGCCTCTCCGGTCTGAGTGTTCGCGAGGGGGCAAAGCAGCTTGTCAAAGCCGGTTGGACAGTATAGTTGCACTGACTAACCGTTGAATATTGTGTATCATATGAACCCTTAGATACACTCGGAAAATAACCTTTTGTTTTTCGCCTGTACTGGGTAGAAAGGTTTGGACTAATATTGATGGATCCAACTCGTGAAACAGATGCCACGGTGACAAGGAGCAAATTTATGAAACTCCCGGCAAAGGAAAATCTACTGAAGAGCCTACCAATCATCATGTGCTTGGCATTGATCGGTGCTCCTGCTTCGGCTCAAGTAGCCGGCGCCGACCAGGGCATTTTCTCCGATGAGACTCAGATGTTGCGAATTAACAACTCGCAGCTTCAGCAGTACCAAAGACAGAAAATCGACGCTGAAAATGAGCTGCAGGCAGAAGATGCCAAAAATGGTCCCTATCGCCTCTACGCCGAGAAGCGGGTGTCGGAGCTATCGAAAGGCACCACTGGTAGTGCTAAGAAGGGCAAGGATGATAGCACTCAGCTCGCATTTTTCAAGGATTGGTTGCAACGGGATGCGGCATTCAAAGCGAAGCAGATGGCCTATATCAATCAGCTGCAAACAAGCATCAACAATATGCAACAGTCTCAGAACACGACCATGTCCAATCTCGGCAGTGACATCACTGCAATGAGAGAGACCGTGCAGGACAGAAAGGATTCGCAGAAGTTCGATCAAATGATGCAGATGAATTATTTCAACGAGCTGCAGAGTGAAATGGGTGCTGCTTCATGGGGAAGACCGCCGACAGATGGTACCTTCAACAGTGTCGGTGGATACGGCATGCAAGGTGGTTACGGATACTCGATGGGTGGTGGCAGACGCAACTACTGGTAAGCGTTTAGTCATCCCAAGTCAACTCTCCAGCCCTTGTAATCGCCAGGGCTGTTTTTATCAGTCCTGGTGGACCGCCTTCGTAAACAAGAAAGCTTTCCTTCCATTCCGGATCGAATTTGTCCTTGTATTTTCGAAGCCCTTTATACGAAAAGAAGCGATTCATGTGCTCGTAAATTTCCTTGATCGCTCTTTCTTCAAGGCTGGCTCCGGGCTCGTCTCCAACGCCAGAGAGGGCGGCAAGTCCGAGGTTGAAGAAGTGGAAGCCGTTGTCATGAAAGGCAGTAAACAGTTTTACAAAAAGGAAGTCCATTGTCCCATTGGGGACGCTCTCTTTATGCCGCATCATGTCTATCGAGACTTCTCCAGGCGCGTAGGAAGGTACCTGGTTGACGAATGCCAGAGGTTGTCCTTCTTTGTCTCTTAAAATGAACAGAGTCTCTTTCTCGACACTCTCGCGATCGAACCATCCCAGGCTGAAACCCCGCTCTCTGCGCCCTGGTAAAGAAAGCCATTCGTTAGAAATTGCTTCAATCGAATCAATCAGTAGTTTCGAATGTGGTGGCTTATGACACTCGAGAACATAGCCGTCCTTCTCCAGCTTCTTCACCTTCGACTTGAAGTTCTTGCCTTTCGAGGTCGTGGCTACGAACTTGTCCAGGTCAATGACTGCCTCTTCTCCAACTTTCAAGACATCGAGTCCTATGCGTTTGAACATCTCGAGATTGTCCGGTTTTACCTGAAGAAATGCGACTTTCCAATCATTATTGCGGCACAGGGTGCGGAACTCTTTTGTAAGCCGCTCCAGCTCGTCATCGGCCGCTATGGGGTCTCCGAGGGCTATGGCGATGTTTAGTACTGTTTTGTAAGCGATGAATCCCTTTCCGTCAGGCAGGAAGAAATATGATTTGTCGGGCAATGTTTTGTAGTGATCTAACGCGTCTTTGCCGTGCAGTTTGAGCAGATTTTCAGCGATGTGTCGCTCTTTGTCCTGGGTGGTGAGCTTGTAATGAATGGGGCGGAAAATACTATACGCCACATAGACGGATGCCAATCCGCCGAACACGTGCAATGAATGAAGGAACCAATAAGCGAAGCGCGTTCGTGGAATTAGATCGATGTTGCCGACGAAGAAGATCTCTCGCACTGCCCTTGCGAATGCGTCGACAAGCTCGAAGTTGAGCCCGAAATCATGTGGCTCCAGAAGAAAGAATCCGACCGTTCCATACGCTATTACCAGGCACAGGCTTAATGCGAAGATATCCAGACCAGTGCTTAATCTTGGTCGTTCACTCTTAACAGTGAATTGTTTTCTGTAAAAAGAGAGTAGCACCACTGTCAGTACCGGCAGGGTAAATGTCACTTGCGGAATGAAATCACGAAGTGCCGCAGCTTTGATAAAACCGATGTGCTCGGCTCCCATCTGGGCTGCGTGCAGGATCGCTGACAAAAGTGCAAGCAGGATCGCTGCATACCAGGCATTCTCTTTGCGCTTGAAAAGGTTAATCGATAGATAAATCAGGAAAAGCCCGAGAACGACGTGAAGCGACTTGCTTAAGTGATAGGAATCATAGGGAACGAGGATCGAGAAAAGGCGAGGGTGTGCCGCGATGCGGGCGGCGAGAGGCTGGACGGCAGCGACCAGACCGCTGAGGAATGTCAGGCAGCCGATCAGGCGAACAGGCCAATTGACCTGCGTGCTCGACGTCAGGTCCGTCTTCCCGATTAGCGATCCTTGATGGGACGGCGCCGGGTTGATAAATTCGAGCTCCGGATCGTCAGGCGTAATTTCTTCATTTATTTCCGCGTTCTGATCCATAATGACAGTTGTTATCCTCTTGGTGCGTTGTAAGTGGTACGGCTGATACTCACCTTAGCTCTTATGATTTTAATGCCGCTTTCGGCGTCGGCCTATCCTCAGGGAGAGTTCGGTCCCTGGCCTTTTCCCGACTCGGTGGACGAACTGCCGAACGAAACACATCCTGGCAAGCCTTTCAACGGTTTTCCAAATTATCAGCGTACCATCGATTGGATGGCAATTCCCGAATGGTTGGCGGGCGATTGGCTGTCTAAAGATTATCGAGTCTTGAAGTCTTGGGATCATAGAAAACAGTTCCTTACCACGATACCGCGTGGAACCGTGGCGCCGATTGCCGATCACTTCGGCGACCAGGTCGACAGCCAAGGGACAATCTGGTCCTGTAACATTACGCCGTTTATGTATACGATACCGCTTCAAAATTTTGCCAACGCGCAGCTCACTATCGCGATGAAACCGCTCGAAATTAGAGCAGACGGAGTTGCTCTCTGGCAGCGGGTCTATCATGTGATTTACGATCCGAACAATCAATCGATATTCGATTCGTATACTGAGGAGCGTGTGACCGAGTTTGCTCCATCGGGAGACAACATGATAACTGCTAAGAGCACCAGTCGTTTTTACGATGAGAATGGCAATGCTACATCCACAACCAATTCAGTTCGGTTAATGCGGCGGACTACTGCCTTTAAGCCTCTGGGCGAGAGGTTGGGAGTCAATTTGCCAATGTCTCTGAGCGAGCATCTCCAAGCCACCGGGCGTGGAGATCTGGTCAGTCAGTGAACACGGGTTTTCCCTGGAAGTCGAACAGGGCCATTGGCGTTGGTCTGAATTGACTGAGCCGCTATGCTGACAGAGCTCGATTTTTGAGCAGCTAAATCAACTTACTAACATCGGACCAGATTTTGCACACCGCAAGTGTGGTTGTTCGTGCTGTCTGCGTCGAATTCCCTGCCGTTTTTCTTTCATCGCTATGGAGAATTTTGATATGTTTTTCCAAACAGTAAAAAAGATGAGTCGGTCTCGGAGGGTGACGGCGGCATTGCTGCTATCAACTATACTTTCCTCCGGAGCGGCACATGCACAATCGTTGCCATTTTTTCAGTGGCTTCCGGATAAACAGACCGTCAGAATGCCTG